>DASYHX010000405.1:0-4420 GCA_035998065.1 Pseudorhizobium sp. | reverse complement strand
GGCACCAGCGGCGCGAACCTCATCAAGGCCGATGCCTTTCAGACCTTCGTCAAGCAGAGCGAACAAGCACTGCGGATGGCAGGCCTGACGGACGAACAACTCCGGACCATGAAGAACCTCGCCGCAGATCTGCACCAGGCGAACCGATCGGTTAGCTCAACCAAGATACCGGGCGGCTCCGACACCATGCAGAACGCTCTCGCTGCGGAAGCGGTGGGTCGAGGCGGTTCGCTGCTAAGCCGGGTGTTGGGGAACGCCGCACTGGCTGGGGGTGGCGGCTTCCTCGGTGGCCCGGTGGGGATGATTCTGGGTGGCACAGGGGGCATAGTCGCAACAGCGATGCGCCAGGCAGGCCTGAGCCGGATTGATGAGCTGGTGATAGATGCCCTGCTCAATCCTGAACGGGCTCGGATGCTGATGCAGAAGGCCACGCCCAAGCAGGCAAAGGCCATGTCGATCATCTTGGGGCAAGCCTATCGGCGAGCGACAATGGCGGCGCTGGCTTCCTCCGGATCGGGAGGGGCCTAATGGGTGCGATAAGGCTCACGGACCAGGACAGGGCTGATCTGGTCAAGCTTGTGGCTACGGAAGTGGACCATGCTCTCGCCCGGTCGAGTCCTGAGGAGTATCGGCGCCAGGCGCAGGGTGTGGTCGATACGGTCCTCAACCGCATGGCCTCACCTGAGTTTCCTGACACCGTTCGGGAGATTGCCGACCAGAGGCGACAATTTTCCAAGATTACCGGCCCGGCTCACCTGGACCCGTATGGTTCCATTACCAAGGTTCCCGCAAGTGTGGTGCCCAAGGGTTTCGACAGCGTGGTCAACGGCTGGCTCAACGAGCGAGCACGGGGCGTGCCCTCCAGCGTTGGCGGTAATCTTCACTATGCCAACCCGAATTTCTCAGACGAAAAAAACCTTGCGTGGATTGAGGCTCTAGACGGGCCACGGTTCGGCTCCGGCGAGCGCATGCACTATCACGGCACAACGAGGGGCTTTCACCCTGTTGAAGCGGTGATTGCTTCAGATCGCATTGCCCCTACGCCGAAGGATCGGCCCGCATGGCTCAGCCCATCCGCCGGATCCAGAGTGGGGTACGGCAAACAGCCAGGCACAGTGAACCGCCTCGCGGATGCTCCCAAGCCCAGGGGCGGCAACGATGCGTTTGTGGCCCGTTCCATGGCACAGATCGGCCCAGAAGGTGGGGAGCTCGAAGCAGCGCTACGTGCCTGGGTTGGGCCGAAACCAGCCCAGCAATCAAGCACGATGCGCCAGAGGCGCGCCCCCGATCAGCCGAACGCCTATGACCGCGTGAGAGATACGCTCCATTCTCGGAGCAATACGCCCGCGCGCGCGAAGCCGAGCGCCGGGCAGCCGCGCGCTGCAGACCTCACACTGACCAATCGGACTTCGGCCACGCCGCACCTGCGCACCGATGGAAGCGGCATCGTTGACCCTGCCCTGGTCGTTTTCGGCAACGAAATGGCGACGAACATTTATCCGGCTGCTGGCCGCAACGTGCCACCGATGGGGACGGGTGTCGCTCAGTCCTACGCAGGTCAGGAACGCTCATCGGCTCCGCAGATCCAAGCGCCTCCGCAGACGGGAACGCGCCAATCTTATGCCGCACAGGACGGCGCAGGACCCCAGCGCAGACTGCAGGACCGCACGCTTTCCGAACTGGCCGCGATCTATGCAAACGGTGGCCCGACCCGCCCAAATGTCACGGCTCCCGCTGGGCCAAACCCCCGTCCCATTGCAGATTCTGTGATTGCTCGCACGAACGCCAGCTTGCCGAGATCCAACCTGCCTTCGCTTCTTACTGCTGAGTGGGGAGCAACCCAGACCAACGGCATGACGCCCTTACTCGGTGCGAGTGGCCGGGGGGTCGAAATCCCCAGTCTGCTGATGAATGCAGATAACTTCTCTGGTGGGATCGCGTCCCTCACCCCGAATGCTGAGTCCCTTCGCCGTCCCGCGCGTGTCGCACCGACGCCGGCAATGCAGACGCCTCAGATGGCGGCGACCCGGAGTGGCTCATGGGAAACTATTGCCGAGATCCCAACCTCTCAACAGGGCCGTTCCCCGGCCCAGATGGCGGAACTCTATCGCCATGGCGGGCCAACTCAATCAGCGGCCCAGCGTCAAACCGTCGCCCAGCCGAGAGGCTCCATCGACCCCAATAAGGACCAGGCGCGGCTCGCACCAGAGGTGTTCCCGCAAGGTCGCGCCACTGGCGTTGCCACGCTGCTCGATGTGGTTCCACCCCCGCCCCCCGGCCCGGTCGATTTCACCAGCCCGGGGCAAGACCAAGCTCGGTTTACGTTACTACCGAACCAGCAACAGCTAGAGCAGGGCACTGGCTTCCGAACGGTCATGAAGGACGTGCAGGTCGAAAATCCCGCCTATCGCGTCTGGCAGTCCAGCCAAACAGGGCAAGTTGACGACATTCCGCTCGGTGCCGTTCGCAACATGGGCAGCCGGGATAGCGTAGCGCAGCGGGGGGCAGGCCAGAACTTCGTTGCCACGGCTATGCCGGAGCAATGGATCACGGTGAAGAAGCCGGTCCAAGTGCCAGTGGTCGCGCCGCTAGTGGTTGCACCTCCTGTGGCCCAGATCCCGCAGAACCCGGTGGTGCCGTCTCTTCTAAATCCACCAGTTCAGCCGGTGCCGTTCGGCAATGGCATGCCAGTGGACAAGCCCAACCCGCTTGTCTCTCTGCTCAACCTTCATCCAACAATGCGTATCTTCAACGCCCTTGGCGGGCAGAACATGGGTAAGCGCATCGCTCCCGTAGGCGCATCCCTTGGCACCGCAGCCAACGGAGGCCGGGTTACTCAGGGGCACAACGGCCTGCTGAACAGCATAACCCAGCGGTCTGACTACTGGAAGCAGGCAACCGGCCAGAGCAGCGGTGGCGGGGGCGATGCCCACGCCTACAGCATTTCCGGCTAACACCTGGAGGACGATTTCATGTCATTCATACCAGTTCCTTCCGATACCCTCGATCCGAGAGGTACGCTGTACGTCGATGTACTAACCTGGTGGAACGAAGAGGTCGGCTCACGTCACCTAAGCGATCAGGCCGAGGCGCTGGCCAATTGGATCGACCGGCTACTTAGGGGGGAGCTTACAGGTCTATGGGGCGACGACCTCTTCGCTGAAGCTCGGCAGCTGTGGATCGTCGCTGATATGCTGGCGTCCGCAGCCCATGAAAATGGATTCAGGTGGCCGCTATTCACCGATGGCGAGCGAGACTTCCTCGCCTGCTGCATCGAAATACACGACTACTTCCGCTGGTTGGCTCCCCTGGTGGCGCACACCGCCTCTCCGCAGGTGGAGATGAGAAAAGCAAAACTTGTGGGGCGTCATTGATGACCATCCGAGTGAACGTGCTCGCCAAGTTCGTTGCACATCGGCGGGCATCTCCGTCCTGGAGAAACCTTCCGCCACGGGCGCGCAGCTGATGACGGGCGACACGTCAGATTTGAATTGCTTCTTGAAGTGGAGAACCCATGCCTAAGTCCAGCACAGCCCGGACGAATGAGACGAAGGTCGTGCCCATTACGAGCGCACCCACGCCAGCCAAAAAATACGAGCCAAGCCCCAAAGAGCTCGCGAGCATCGAAGCCTATTCCGCAAAGAAGAAAGCTCGGAAGCCGAGGCCGCGAATGAAACCGATGGAGGGGGACAATGCCGGACTATCCATCAACCATCCCCAGCCGCAGGACGGCTGGATGCTGCTCATGGAGAGCATTGGCACAACTGACGTAGAAATCACCAAGCTCATCACTCAGCAGCTAGGCGAAATTACCCAAGACAACCGCAAGTTCGACATTCAGAAGCTCAACTACGCGTTGGCGTTGGTGCAGGCGGTGGAACCACGAGACGAAATGGAAACGATGCTAGCCACCCAAATGGCAGCGATACACCTCGCCACAATGGTGCAAGCGCGACGGCTACAAGGTGCGGAATCGGTTCAGCAGGCAGAAGCAAACAGCAAGTCGCTCAATGCCTTGGCCCGCACATTTGCGCAGCAGATGGAGACCCTGAAGAAATACCGGGGCGGCAACCAGCAGAAGGTCGTTGTCGAGCACGTGCACGTCTATTCAGGCGGTCAGGCTGTGGTCGGCGCGGTGAATGCCAAAGAGGGGGCGCCTGCTTGAAATCGGAAGTCAGCCTCATGAACGAAACAGGATGCGTCTTTCCCAAGGCGCTCCAATGTTCCGCACAATCCAAGCGGACGGGATGCCGGTGTCGCGCTCCGGCCGTAAGCGGGTGGGGTGTTTGTCGCTTCCATGGGGCGCGGGGCGGGCAACCATCCGGACGTCGGAACAGTCGCTACGTCGATGGCCGCTTCACGAAGGAGGCGGTTGCAGAGCGGCGGGCGATCCGTCAGCTCTTGACCGAAGCGCACGCGG
>DASYHX010000318.1:0-7559 GCA_035998065.1 Pseudorhizobium sp. | reverse complement strand
GCTGCTTCGGAGGTTATTTCCTCTGCGTCGATGCTACTTTGTCGGGATCGCAGCTGCGGATGCAACCTGCGTAAGGCCTTGACCGTAGCCATAGCCGCCTCCGATCGCAACGTTGAGCGACACGAAGTCATGGGCTGCCTGCTGAACTGCCTGTGCGAGGTTTGTCTGGGCGGTAGAAACCTGTCTCTGCGCGTCGAGAACATCGAGAAGCGAGGAGGCACCATCCCGGTAGCTGGCGGTCGCAAGATCGAGGGCTTCCTCATAGGACCGAACGGTATCGCGGAGCGCATTGACCGTACGTGCATCGCGAGCAACGGCGGCGAGGGCGTTTTCAGTTTCCTCCACCGCGTTGAGGACAGTCTGCTTCCAGTCAAGATAAGCTTCCCGTGCGGCGGATTCTGCGGCTGACACGCGTGCTTTGAGCGCTCCTCCGTCGAAAATCGGCAGCGATATCGACGGGCCGAAAGACCATGATAGAAGGCCGCTTTCGGCGCCCCCACCCACCCGCGTGTAGGAAGGCGTAATCGAGCCGCCTAGAGTTATCGAAGGGTAAAGCTGAGCCTCTGCAACGCCAATTTGTGCTACTGCTGCTGCCAGTTGACGTTCTGCGGCGCGAATGTCAGGACGATTGCGGATCAAGTCGGCGGGAATGCCGGCCTTGACGTTGAATCGCGCTACCGGCTGAGGAGCTCCCTTCTGAAGTTCAGGAATAAGAGAGGATGCCGGCAGCCCCAGAAGGGTGGCAACGCGATGAGCTGCGCCCCGGAAGGCAGTTTCGAGGGCAGGGATTTCTGCGATGGTTGAGTTGACCAGCCCTTCTGCCTGCACCACATCGAGCCTGGAAGCTGCACCTGCTTCGAGCTGGAGGCGCGTCAGTTCAAGCGTTTCACGACGAGAATCCAGGTTCTGCCGAGCAAGCGCGATGCGCTCCTGGTAGTAACGAACATCGATATAGGCAGAAACCACTGCCTGCAGCAGGGACAGGCGCGATACATCTACTGCGGCATAGGCGGCGTCGAGGCTCGCGAGCGCAGCTTCCTTCGAACGACGATAAAGCCCAAAAAGATCGAGGAACCATGATGCCGTGGGGCCGCCAGAAACAGAGGTCTGGGAGGCGGTTGCGGCGGCGCTCGGCGTGCCGCCAAGCTCTCTCGCACCACTTCGTCTTGCTTGCGCGCCAAGATCGAGCGAGGGAAGGGCACCGGCGCCAGCCTCCACGACATTGGCCTCTGCTTGATTGATCCGCTCCAATGCCTGCAGGACATCAAGGTTCTGCGAAAGTCCTTGCTGAACATAACTATTCAAACGGCTGTCGTTAAATGCGGTCCACCAAGGAGCCGTGGTGACTTCCCCATTACTGGCAGCCGGGCCTTCAGCGAATTTCGCCGGCAATGCGATCGCGGGCGCCGAATGGTCGGGACCAACGACACAGCCGGACAATAGAAGCATGACGAGAGGAGCCGATGCTAGTTTATATCTCATGATTTCGTCCCGAATGCCCAAAATGAACACGTGCAAATAATGTCATTGCCTGCCGCGAATCAGTTCGTGAATCAGCGCGCATCGCTGTGGCGCCACGCTAATGATCTCGCTGCAGATGTCACCCTGTCTTGCCGGGTTTTTCACGACTTGATAATCGCTTCACGACAACAAAGAAGGAGGGGACAAAGAATATTCCGAGTAGTGTTGCAGAAAGCATACCTCCGAGCACTCCAATCCCAATGGCGTTTTGCGCTGCCGATCCTGCGCCCGTTGCAATCGCCAGCGGCACGACGCCGAGGATGAAGGCGAGCGACGTCATGATGATGGGGCGTAGACGCAAGCGCGCCGCTTCAAGAGTGGCCTCAATGACACCCTTGCCCTGTTCCAATCGATCTTTGGCAAACTCAACGATCAGGATCGCGTTCTTCGCCGCGAGGCCGATTGTAGTGAGCAGGCCGACCTTGAAGTAGACGTCATTCGACTGACCGAAAAATTGGGCGGCAGCCAAGGCTCCGAGCACGCCCACCGGTACTGCCAGAACAACTGAAAAAGGTATTGACCAGCTCTCATAGAGCGCGGCAAGGCAGAGAAAAACGATCAGGACGGACAAGGCGTAAAGCGCGGGGGCCTGAGACCCTGAAAGCCGCTCCTGATAGGAGATGCCCTGCCAGGCGACGGAATATCCACCGGGAAGCTCTGCGGTCAGGCGCTCCATTTCGGACATCGCCTCCCCGGTGCTGACGCCAGGACCGGCTGCGCCTTCCAAAGAGATTGCGCTCGTTCCGTTGAAGCGCGCCAGTTGCGGCGTTCCGCTTTCCCATTGGACACGGCTGAAGGCGGAGAAGGGTACCATCTCTCCTTCTCCATTGCGGGCGTACCAAAAGTTCAGGTCGTCCGGCTGCATGCGGTACTGTGCATCGCCCTGGACGTAGACGGGCTTCAACTCGTTGTTGAGTGTGAAGTCGTTGACATCGCGGCCCGCAAAGATCGTCGCCAACATGGTGTTGACCGCGGCAAGGTCGACACCCATCGCCCCAAGCTTTTCCTGGTCGAGATGGATCTTGAGCTGCGTCTCCGCCCGCTGGCTGTTGCTGCGCAAGGAACTGATGTTGGGGTTGCTTGATGCAGCCGCAACCAACTGCTGCGAGGCCGCCGTCAGGGCATCGTTGCCATTGCCGCCACTGTCGACGAGATACATGGAGAAGCCGCTGGATGTTCCAAGGCCTTGAATTGCCGGCGGCAACAGGGGGAAGACTTGCGCATCACGCAACGTAAAGAAATAGCCGCCGGCACGCTCGACGATTTCGGCCGCCGACTGGCCGGGGCCGGTACGTTCCTCGAAGTCCTTCAGCTTGGTGAAGACGATGGCGTTGTTCTGTCCGGAGCCGCCGAAGCTGAACCCCAGAACCCCGAACACGGTCTCCACGTTCTCCTTCTCCTGCTCCATGAAGTAAGATTCCACCTGCTTCACCACCGCGTCCGTGCGCGCCGTCGTCGAACCGGCAGGAGTCTGGACGATGGTCAGCAACACGCCCTGATCTTCCTGCGGAAGGAAGGAGCTTGGTAGGCGCGTGAACAGCCATGCGCAGCTCGACACGACTACTACGAACATCAGCATGACCCGGAACGGACGCTTCAGGAGATAGCCTATCGAGCCAACGTAGCCGCCAGTGGTGCGGTCGAACCCTCGGTTGAACCAGGCGCCGATACCGCGACCCTTCTTGTGGTGATCGATCGGCTTCAGCATAGTGGCACAAAGGGCGGGCGTAAGCACGATGGCAACCAACGCAGACAGCAGCATCGCAGAAACGATGGTGATCGAGAACTGGCGGTAGATGATGCCGGTTGAGCCGCCGAAAAAGGCCATTGGAATGAAGACGGCGGTTAGTACGAGGGCAATGCCTATGATCGCGCCCGTGATCTCGTCCATTGACTTCTCTGTGGCTTCCAGCGGCGACAACCCC
The DNA here is from genome assembly GCA_035998065.1 of Pseudorhizobium sp. Classification (GTDB taxonomy): domain Bacteria; phylum Pseudomonadota; class Alphaproteobacteria; order Rhizobiales; family Rhizobiaceae; genus Neorhizobium. Next base: position 4,113 of record DASYHX010000318.1, on the reverse strand, counting down.
TCCTCGTCCATAATCCGTTCGACGTTCTCGACCACGACGATCGCATCGTCAACCAGCAGGCCGATCGCCAGCACCATGGCAAACATCGTCAACGTGTTGATGGAATACCCGCTCAAGGCCAAGATGCCGAAGGTCCCAAGCAGAACCACCGGAACCGCGATCATCGGAATGAGGGTTGCCCGGAGATTTTGCAAGAAGATGAGAAGGACCACGAACACGAGGATGATCGCCTCGATCAGCGTGTGTACCACCTTCTCGATGGAAAGCTGGACAAACGGTGTGGTGTCATAGGGGTAGGTGATCTCAACGCCTTCCGGAAGCGCCGGGCCGAGTTCGCCGAGTGCTGCCTTCACCCGCGCCGCCGTGTCGAGCGCGTTCGCGCCGGTTGCCAGGTTTACGGCAAAGCCGGTGGAGGGGAGGCTGTTCTGGCGGGAGCTCATGCCGTAGCTCTCCTGGCCAATCTCTACTTCTGCCACATCGCTCAGCCGGACCGTCGCGCCATCCGGCTCGACCTTCAGGATGATTGCTTCGAAGTCGCCGACTGTCCTGAGCTGGCTCTGCGCTGTCATCGTGACCGTCAGTTGCTGACCTTCCATCACCGGCTGGCCACCCAGCGAACCGACGGAAACCTGGGTGTTCTGCGTCTGGATTGCTCCGGTAATGTCGCTTGGCGTCAGCTGGTATTTCTGGAGCTTCAGAGGGTCGAGCCAAATCCGCATGGCGTAGCCGGTCCCGAATATGTCGATGCTTCCGACGCCTTCCAGCCGCTTGATCTGGTCCTCAATGCTGGTGGTGAACACGTCTCCGAGGTCGACGGACGTACGCTTGTTGTCCGTCGACACCAGCGCACCAACCATAAGGATGCTTGAGGTCGACCGAGTGACGGAGATGCCAGCCTGCTGGACCACGTCCGGGAGCTGCGACTGGACAAGCTGCAGCTTATTCTGAACCTGAACCTGCGCAATCTCGGGATCGACGCTGTTGCCGAAGGTCAAGGTCACCGATGCACTGCCGGTGCTGGAGGCCGACGTCATGTAGGTGAGATCGTCGAGACCGGTCATGCCGTCTTCGATGATGCTCGTCACCGACTTTTCCACGGTCTCAGCGCTGGCACCATTGTAGGCGGCCGCGATCCGTACCGTCGTGGGCGCAATGTCGGGATACTGCGAGATCGACAGCGTCGTGATCGCAAGGGCACCGCCCAGCATGATTACGATCGCGATGACCCAGGCGAACACCGGGCGCCGAATGAAGAACTTCGCCATTTGCAAATTTCCTGCGGTACTTTGTTGGCTTGCTGACAGTGACGGTCGTCTACTGCGTCGGTGCCGTTTCGTCGGAAGCTTCAGGTTGTGCCTGCACGACAAGTCCACTCTCGTCGACGGTCGATTCCACCGGCGCCACAGTCGCACCGTCACCAATCCACTGGAAGCCATCGACGATCAAGCGGTCTCCCTCGGCCACGCCCTCCGAAACAAGCCAGTTGTTTCCGGAGACCTGGCTTGTGGGGAAGATCCGCGTCTCGACCTGATTGTCTGCGTTGACGAACTTTGCCGAAAGCTCGCCGCGGGCATTGCGGCTGGCTGCACGTTGCGGGATGAGATAACCCGTTTCCTCTCCCAGGATCACCGTCGCCCGCACATACATGCCTGGCAGGATCACGTCGTCCGGATTGTCGAACAGGGCTCGGATCTGGTATGTGCCCGTGCTCTCGCTGACGGCCATTTCCGCCATGTCGAGCTTGCCCGTCTGTGGGTACGCCGTGCCATCCTCCAGGGTAAGCTTGATATCGGCATTGCGGGGATCGCCACTCAGGCGCCCCGATGCCATGGCCGAGCGCAACTCCAGCAGGTTAGTGCTCGATTCCGTCAGGTCGATGTACATGGGGTCCAGCTGTCGCAGCGTGGTTAGCGCCTCCGGCTGGTTGGCCGTGACAATGTTGCCGACGGCGACGTTGGAGAGACTGGTGACGCCATCAAAAGGCGCGCGGATCTTTGTCAAATCCAGATTGATCTCGGCCGTCTGCAGGGCAGCCTTCGCCTGGGCGACTTCTGCCTCAGCTTGAAGGAGCGTCACACGGGCGTTCTCGTACTCGATCTGCGTGGCGCCGCTGTTGACGAGCCGTTCATAGCGGGCGAGATTGGCTTCTGCACTTGGTATGCTCGCCTCAGCTTTAGCCACATTGGCGCGTGCTTCAGCCACAGCCGCTTCATAGGTGTCGTCCTCGATCTGGAAGAGCAGGCTGCCCTGCTCGACCTCGCTGCCTTCTTTGAAAGCAATCTCGCGAATGGCGCCGGTGACGCGCGGCCTGATCTCGGAGGTTCGGAAAGCCGTTGCGCGTCCCGGTAGGATCCGCGTGATCGGATACTGCCCTTCCTTCATGAGCACGACACTGACAGGGCTTGGCGGGCGTTCCTGCGCCTGGCCGGAGGGTGCTGCGCCGTCCCCGGAGTCGCTGCAGGACGCCAGCGCCAACGAAAACAGGAGCGGCAGGCAAACTTTACGTGCGTTCATGACATCATCCAAAGAGGCAATCAACTTGATGCGGGTCGCCGGTCCGAACGGCGATGCGGACCGGCGGACATCGTTCCGGGCCTTTGAAGGAAAGCAGGAGGCACCATCGGCGGGACGGTGCCATTCGCATGGAAGTGACGTAAATTAAAAATCGTCACCTAGCAAGCGGGTTTTGCAATGCTGCACCGATAAGGTGGATCAGTCCCTCGCATCTCTCTTGCAGAGCGGCAGGATCTGTTTTGATCAAGAAGACCGGATGCAGAACGCCCGAGAATGCCGCTGCGACGGTCGGAGCGAGCCTATTCGGATCGCTGCATTGATAGATGCCGGCCTCGACCCCCTCCTTGATGACCTCACAGAAGAGCGTATCGATAAGCTGTTTATAGCGCCGGCCGCTCGGAAGATCCGCATCCGACATCAGCAGAATCATTTCGAAGAGATAGGGGTTCTCTCGGATGTCGCTCAGGTGCGCATCCATCAGTCGGCGAACCACGATGCCAAGCTTCTCGGGCGCGGGCGCGGGATCATTCAGGAGCGCGAACCGGTCAATCATCCGGTGGATGTGCCGGTCGCAAATCGCGTCGGCAAGCTGCGTCTTCGACCCAAAATGCTTGAAGACGTTCGCCGGCGACATCTGCAACGCATTGGCGATATCGGCAATGGAGCAGCGGTCGATGCCTCTCTCGCGAAAGAGGTCTTCCGCCGTCGAAAGAATGTCTTGCCGGGTCTCTTCTGCCTTTCGTCTCGTCCTGCGCACAGTGGTCTTCCTTCGGCACCTCGTTTTAGTCAGCCTTTGGTGAAATAGGACGCGAGATGTTTCCGGACACGGTCAAGGACGGTGGCGCCGGAGGGGTCCGGGCGGAATGTTGCGCCGGTAATCTTCTCGTAGGCGCCCCGATAGATGTCAGCGGTCGCTTCCACCAAGGTCGCAGGGATCTCCGGGATCTCGTCACTGTAGGGGTCACATCTTTCTGAAACCCAGGAGCGTACAAAGTCTTTGTCGAAGCTCACGGGCCGGTCACCACGTTCGAAGCTTTCCTGATAGCTGTCGGCCATCCAGTAGCGGCTGCTGTCGGGCGTGTGGATTTCGTCTGCAAGTACGATCTGCCCGTCGGCGTCCACGCCGAACTCGTACTTCGTGTCAACGAGGATAAGGCCCTTCTCCCCAGCCATCTCCTGACCTCGGTGGAAGAGTGAAAGGGCGTAGTGCGAGACTTCTTCCCACTGCGCCTCGCTGAGCAAGCGGTGCTCAACCACGCCCTTCGGCGTCAGCGGCTCGTCATGGCCGCCATCGAAGGCCTTGCTGGTCGGCGTGATGACCGGTTCTGGTAGGATCTCGTTGTCGCGCATCCCCTCGGGCAGACGAAGCCCGTACATGGATCTCTGCCCCTGCTTATAAAGTGTGAGCAGCGACGTGCCCGTCGTGCCGGCGAGATAGCCGCGCACCACGATCTCGACGGGCAGGATGTCGAGCCGGGTCCCGATCACCACGTTCGGATCGGGATAGGCGAGGACATGATTACGGCAGATGTCGCTCGTTGCCTCGAACCAGTAACGCGCCGTTTGGGTAAGCACGTGCCCCTTATCGGGAATGCAGGT
>DASYHX010000301.1:0-4251 GCA_035998065.1 Pseudorhizobium sp. | reverse complement strand
AAGCGTGAACGCTCGAACGGGCCGGGCATGACGAGGTGCTGCGTCTTTTCGGCAGAAAAGCCGAAGCGCTCGTAATAGGCTGCATCGCCAACCAGCAGCACCGCACCATGGCCGCGCTGTGCGGCTTCCGAAATCGCGGCGCGCATCAAGGCGCCGCCGATGCCGCGGCCTTCCTGGGTGCAATCAACCGCGAGAGGCCCGAGCAACAGCGCCTCGACCGGCGTTCCCTGCTGGGTAACGCCAGATTCGATGTTCCACAGCCGGACGGTGCCGATCACATGGCCGTCTTCGTCGCGTGCGACCAGCGCCAGCCCGTCGGCAGGAAGCCGGCCTCGGCGGATCTTTTCCGACGATTTCTGACGACGCGCAGGCCCCATGACGCGATCGAGCAGGTTTTCCCGCGCGACGACATCCGCCGGCGTTTCGGAGTCGATCGTGTAGGTGGATGGCGCAAAGAATGCGCGCACAGTGTCAAGAACAGCGGCCATGGCGGCCTCCCGTACCCAATACCGTTATCAGCGGTGATGAAAGGAAAGGTGGAGATGCGGTTCCCGCCTGGAGGAACGGGAACCGCGGATCGCGTTAGATGACGTAGCTTTTCAGCGGATCGAAGCCATTGAAGGCAACCGCCGAATAGGTGGTCGTATAGGCGCCTGTGCCTTCGATCAGAACCTCGTCGCCGATGGTGAGCGATACCGGCAGCGGATACATGTTCTTCTCGTACATCACGTCGGCCGAATCGCAGGTCGGGCCGGCGAGCACGCAGGGCTCCATCTCGTCCGCGTCGCGCTCGGTGCGGATCGGGTAGCGGATCGCCTCGTCCATCGTCTCGGCGAGACCGCCGAACTTGCCGATGTCGAGATAGACCCAGCGGTGGTTGTCGTTGTCGGACTTCTTCGACACGAGAACGACTTCCGCCTTGATCACACCCGCATTGCCGACCATGCCGCGGCCCGGCTCGATGATTGTCTTCGGCAGGTTGTTGCCGAAATGCGCACGAAGTGCCGCGAAGATCGCCTGGCCGTAGGCTTCCGCCGATGGAATGTCGCGCAGGTACTTGGTCGGGAAGCCACCGCCCATGTTGACCATCTGCAGGTGGATGCCCTGCTTGGCCAACTGAGCGAAGACCCGCTTGGCATCGGCAAGCGCCGAATCCCAGGCATCGACCTTGGTCATCTGCGAGCCGACGTGGAAGGACACGCCATAGGACTCCAAGCCAAGCTGGTGCGCGTAGACGAGCACGTCGACAGCCATCTGCGGCACGCAGCCGAACTTGCGCGACAGAGGCCATTCGGCACCTTCGCCATCCGTCAGCACGCGGCAGAACACACGGGCGCCAGGAGCGGCACGGGAAATCTTCTCGACTTCCTCATGGCTGTCGACGGCAAAGAGTGCGATGCCGAGCGCGTGCGCACGGGCGATGTCACGCTCCTTTTTGATCGTGTTGCCGTAGGAGATGCGCTCCGGCGAGGCACCGGCGTCGAGCGCCATCTGGATCTCGGCAACCGATGCGCAGTCGAAGTTGGAGCCGAGGGACGCCAGCAGCTTCAGGATTTCGGGAGCCGGGTTTGCCTTGACGGCATAATAGATCGCGCTGTCCGGCAGGGCATGACGGAAAGCATGAAAATTGTCGCGCACGACATCGAGGTCAACGACGAGGCAAGGGCCATCGGGACGTCGGGTCTTGATGAAGTCGAGAATACGAGCGGTGGTCATCTTGCAGTCCCTCATGATCGTGGCTCCGGCGAACCGGAGGACAAAGGGCGGATGAGAATACGCATAGGCACCAGCCGGTGGAGACCCGGTACCGCAATACGCTCATACGCGCGTGGTTTGGATCAGCGCCCTGCCAAGAGCAAAGATCCGGCTTTGTCTGCCATGGATTGGAGGGGGTAACCCAACCGCACTTCCGGCAATGATGGTGTGCCTCTTCAGTATTGCAGGCTGATGGAAAGCCTACAGAGACCAGAAAGGCCCGCACCGTCGTTGCTTCAAGATGTCCTCGCATTTCCCGGTTGGCCGGAATAGCGACTGGAGGGGTTAGTTCCAGGTACCTTACCGATGACCTCACCTTAGAGACGAATCTCAATTCGAGGGTCGGCGGACACCCACAGGCACGTGCGACTTTGGGCAGCACGGGAGATAAGAATATTCGCCTTCACAATCAAGAGATTTTTTGGCCCATCTCGTAAATTTCACATTGCGCCGGAACAGGGGAACTCCCAACTAGGCGACGGGGCTCAGAAAGGGACGATAACTTTGGATACATTGACGCGCATGCGCGCCTTTATCGACGTGGTGGAGGCCGAAGGTTTCTCGGCTGCCGCACGTCGCACCGGCCGCTCCAAGGCCCTGCTTTCCAAGTATGTCAAGGAACTGGAAGACGATCTGGGTGCCTTGCTGCTCAACCGCACGACCCGCCAGTTCTCCATGACGGAGGCCGGCCACACCTACTATCGCACCGCCGCCGACATCCTGAAGGAGATCGATAATCTTTCCGATCTGGTCCGGGAGAACAATTCCGACCCCAAGGGTCGACTGAAGGTCTCGGTACCACGCACTTTCATGGACGCCGAGGTCGGTCAGTCGCTTATCGACTTCGCCAAGGACCATCCCGACGTTTCGCTGGAAATCGTTGCCGAAGACCGCTTTGTCGACCTGATCGAGGAGAACTTCGATCTGGCCATCCGCATTACGAAGCTTGAGGATTCCGGCCTGATTGCCCGCAAAGTTTCCGATTTTCGCGTCTATGCCTGCGCATCCCCGGATTTCGTCGCCCGTCATGGCCCGATCGAGACGCCGCAGGATCTTTCACGCATCCCCTTCATCATCGACACCAACTCCCGCTGGCACAACAACGTCCGGTTTTCGAGTCCCGAAGGCACGACTATTTCCGTTTCCGTGAGCGGACCTCTTGAGGTGAACAGCCCACAAGCCACCTTGCGGGCCGCCAAGGCCGGTCTGGGCGTCGCCATCATCCCCGACTTCATCGCCGGTCCGTCGATCCACTCTGGCGACCTCGTGACATTGCTGGAAGACTTCATTGCCAAAGACCGAGGCATCTATGCCGTCTACCCGCACCGACGCTACCTCCCCGCCAAGGTCCGCAGCTTTGTGGATTATCTCGTGGTATGGTTCCGTCGACGGCATTGACGTGAAGCCGAAATTCCGACCCATTTTGCCAGCAGAACGCGCAGGATGAGTGAAGTGAGAGCCGCGGCCGCCGAATGAAGCATGCCCTACCCCTGTTGAGCGCCCTCGCGGCCCTGATGCCGAGCCTTGCGCTTGCTCACCCGCACATCTTCGCCGAGGCGCGGCTGGAGGTCATCGCCGGCGACGACGGCAACGTTCAGGAGTTGCGAAATGTCTGGCGGTTCGACGAGATGTTTTCCTCCAGCGTCCTCCTTGATTTCGATACGAACACTGACCTGAAGCTGGACGAGAAGGAACTGGCCGAACTGGGAGAGGTAATGCGCGCGTCGCTTGCCGATTTCGACTATTTCACAACGCTCAGCGTGGATGGGAAGCCCGAGAATATTCAGAAGCCGGATGCCATTCACGTTTCCTTCGATCAGAACCAGGTCATGATCTTCTTTGCGGTGAAGCCGGAGAAGACGCTGCCCCTGAAGGGCAAGCTGACCTTCGGGATCTATGACCCGTCGATGTACACGGCGATAGACTTCCCGACAGACGAAGATCTGGTGGCGCAGGGCAAGACAGTCGCAGCCTGCAAGCGAGAGGTGGTGCGCCCGGACCCAGACCAGATCATAGCGGAAAACAATGCAACCCTGACGGAGGCCTTCTTCAATGACCCGTCCGGCACGGACATGACGAAACTGTTTGCCACACGCCTGGAGCTGACCTGCTGATGCAGGCGAAAATCGTCGCCTTCCTGGTCCTCGTATTCGCCGTTGCATTCGCCGCGGCTGCACATGCACAATCGCCCTTCGGCGTGGGTGCAGCGGAACCCGCCTTCGACGTCGGCGGCCCGCTCGGCAGTTTCTTTGCCTGGATCAACAGCCACCAGCAGGCTTTCTATCGGTCCTTGACGAACGCCTTGAAGGCAATGCGCGAGGACCCCTACGCTTTGTCCGGCCTGGTGGCGCTCTCCTTTGCCTACGGCATCTTCCACGCTGCCGGTCCAGGCCACGGCAAGGCTGTGATATCGTCCTACATGATTGCCAACGAGGTGGAACTGAGACGCGGTATCGCCATCTCCTTCATCTCCGCCTTGCTGCAGGGTGTGACGGC
>DASYHX010000298.1:0-1841 GCA_035998065.1 Pseudorhizobium sp. | reverse complement strand
TTCCCGGAGGTCAGCGACGTTCAGGGTCACCTCCTCTCCAACGGCAAGCTTCTCGACCCGCAGCCGCAAGAGGTCGAGGATTATGCCTTGGCGAGCTTCCGGCTGGGCTCTGGCACCCTCGTTCGCCTTGCCTGCTCCTGGCGCCTGCCCGCCGGCCGAGACGCGGTGATCGGGGCAGAGTTCTACGGCGAGAAGGGTGGGGCGGCGCTGAAAAACGTCGACGGCTCGTTCTATGACTTCACCGCCGAGCTTTATCGCGGAACTGCGCGTGAGGTGCTGGTGACGCCGCCGGATCAGTGGGGCATCAGGGCCGCGCAGGATTGGGCTCGCCGCCTTGCATCGGATGGGCGCTATCACCCTGAAGCGGAGCGCTTTGCGGCTGTGTCCGAGGTTTTGGATCGGATCTACGGGGTCGTCTGACCGGAAGCCATGAGGTTTCCGTTCAGACGCAGATGCAAAGGTTCAGACCGTCTCGCCCACCTTCGCCCCAACACTGGAAGTCATTTTGCCTCCACCCGCGTAGCGATTGGTCATAAGGGCGCAGAACTCGGCAAACTCTTCGGGTACCTGGGGTGCGCTCGTGTGGTGGGGCTGGATGCCACGATGCTCGGGCGTGAAGCAGTAGGTCACGGTCACATCGAAATCAGCGAGCGCGTCCATCTGCCGGTCGAACCAGTCCATTGCGTTCTCACGGAAGCTGTCTGCCCAAGACAAGCCGGTGCGCACATGCTTCACGCCGAGCCGCTTCATCCAGGCCACCGCGTCGTCGAGCCGATGATCGTGATAATGGAACCATTGCACCAAGCCCATCTCGGGCGCGATCTCGGCGAACGCCTCCAGCGAGGGCTTCGGCGTTCCATCCTGCCGCAAAAGGCCCATGTGGAAATGGCGGTAGTAGGATGAGCCTTCTGCTTCGCGATGCCGGGTGGTTGCTTCCCATTCCCGAGGAAGATCATAAAGGGAATACCAGTGGATCCGCGGTGCCTGTCCGCGAAGAAGCTCGGCCGTCCGCTTCAGCCCCCAGAGCTGCACTTCCTCCGCGCCAAAGGTCGAAACACCAACTTCGCTGACCCACACAGGCAGATGCGTGATGCCTCGAATTTCTGCAACCTTCTGGGGCCATTCGTCGATCTGCCACAGGTTCCAGTCGAGGGGAAAGCCATGGACGGCCACCGCATCGACGTGGTCCAGCACGCCGAAGTGCTTCATGCGTTCGATAAAAAAGGTGTCGATCGGCGAAATCCCGCCGAGCACGCGCGTCAGTCCAGGTGCTTCGGCGGCGATGGCCTGACCGGCGAGCTTTGCCATATGGGCGAACTGCGACCAGTCAGGGTCGATTTCCGGATCCCAATGCGACTTGTTGTTGGGCTCGTTCCAGATCATCGCTGCTTCGATCAAGACTGTTCTCCTTTCGCCGGATAGACTGCTTCAGCGCCATAGGCCCGGTCCGCGACCCGGCAGATGAAGACTTCGATTTCCGGATGCTCCTCCACACGGAAGCCAGCGCTCCTCAACATGGCTTCCGTTCCTGCCCGGTTGGGTGCCCACCAGTTGGTGGGGTCATTGGCATAGCGGTGCTCGATGAAGTGCATCTTCGGATAGCCGGGCTCATCGAAGATCGCCTCTTCCTCGAACGGGTAATCGCTGGCGACCCGCGATACATCCATGCTGCCGCGTTGCATTGTTTGGAACACAAGCATGTCGCGCGCCACGTGTTCACGGATCAGGTCGAGAGCAAGGAGCGGATGGCGCAGGTGGTAGAATACGCCCATGAAAAGGACGAGATCGAACTTCTCGTTGATTGCTCCGACGTCGAACACAGACAGCTTGCGAAACTCGAT
>DASYHX010000029.1:0-7552 GCA_035998065.1 Pseudorhizobium sp. | reverse complement strand
AAAAGGCGATGGCAATGCCGTCGCGACCGGCGCGCGCAGTTCGGCCGATGCGGTGCACATAGGCGTCCGGAACCTCCGGAAGGTCGTAGTTGAAGACGTGCGTGACGCCGGGGATGTCGATGCCGCGCGCCGCAACGTCCGTGGCGATCAGCGTCTGAATCTCACCGTCGCGGAAACCCTTCAACGCCCGCTCGCGCTGGCCCTGGCTCTTGTTGCCGTGGATGGAGGCAACCGAATAGCCGACCTGGTCGAGATGCTTCATCAGCTTCTCTGCGGTGTGCTTGGTGCGCATGAAGACGATCGCGCGACCTTCCGGATTGGCCGTCAGCGTCTGCTTCAGGAGCTCCGTCTTGTCGTTCTTGCCGCCGAGGAAGTGGACGTACTGCTCGACCTTGTCGGCAGCCTTGCCCGGAGGCGTCACGGACACCTGGATCGGATCCGTCAGGTACTCGCCAGCCAGTTCTGCAATCGCCTTCGGCATGGTTGCCGAGAAGAGCAGCGTCTGGCGCTTCTTCGGCACCATCTTGGAAATCTTGCGCAGGTCGTGGATGAAGCCGAGGTCGAGCATCTGGTCGGCTTCGTCAAGGACGAGGTAGCGGACGGTGGTCAGCCCGATCGCCTTGCGGGCAACGAGGTCCAGGAGGCGGCCAGGCGTCGCCACGAGGATGTCGGTGCCCTTCTCCAGCATCTGCTGCTGTTTGTTGATCGACGCACCGCCGACGACGGAATTGATCTTCAACGGAATGCCGCGGACATAGCTCTTCAGGTTGACGGCGATCTGGTTCACCAGTTCGCGGGTCGGAGCAAGGATCAACGTGCGGGTTGTACGGTTGTCGGGACGCTTCGGGTCCTTCGACAGCATCTCGATCAGCGGCAGGCCGAAGGCGGCCGTCTTGCCGGTGCCCGTCTGGGCGAGGCCGATCAGGTCGCGGCCCTGAAGGAGATGGGGGATAGCCTCAGCCTGAATCGGCGTTGGGTTCTCGTAACCGAGGGCGGAAAGAGTGGTTACGAGCTGCTTGGCGAGGCCAAGCTCATGGAAATTCGTCAAGTCGAATACCTTTTCGGGGCGCCAAAAGCGCACGACCGGCTACGGCACCATGCCGTCCGGTTTGCCCTTGGCGTCAAGAACCCCGCGTGAAATGGGAACTTGTGAGTTGGAAATTGCTTCCCAGCGCGTAAACCCTCAAAGAGCGAGGGCGATCTGTCTGTGCGCCTTTTTCCTTCTTCGCGATCGTGTGTCGCAGGGCCAGCTCACGCGGCGGCCGGAAGGTGAAAGCTGGGCTTCATTTGGTGGAAGAGCGGTCGAAAGTCAAGCTGCGATTTCGCAACCGCAAAAATGAAAGGCCCGCACCGGAGTTCGGATGCGGGCCTTTTGAACTGCTTATGAAGGGATCAGTAGCAGACGCGGGCGCGGTACGCTTCGCCCCATTCATTCTCCACCCACTCGAAGTGGCAGCGCGGGGCGGTACGGTAATAGGTGCGGCGGTATACCGGCGGCGGCGGCGGGGCATATTCATAGGCCGGCTCGACATAAACCGGGCGGGGCTGAGACGCGATCGCGCCTCCGATGAGACCGCCGGCAAGCCCGGCTGCGACACCCACCCAGACGTCATCGTTGTGGTGGTGGCGTCCGCCGGCCTGTGCCGCAGGTGCCGTCGCTGCGAGTGCTCCGGCTGTCGACAAGGCAATCAGACCTGCAGTCGTTATCTTCTTGAGCATTGCCATCCTCTTGTTCCTTTCCCTTTCCAGGGCACTCCGGAGTTTCCGATTGGATGCAGGCATATTGATGGAACGCCAATGAATGCAGGCTGAACGGCGCGCTGCAGATTGGCCCTCCTGCAGTTGAAGAAGCTGAAGCGCGCTGCAGCTTTCGCGAGAACTGCGGCCTGTTTCGGGCGCTTGTGTGGCGGAAGATGGACGAAGCTGTTGCAGCTCCCCGAGCCGTCTCGTCCGGTCGCGTCACCCTGCCCGACAGCGGGAACACCTCGTGCTCAAGGAGTTGTTAACGCTCGCTATGGTGTTATTCGCGAATCGAACACAACAGAATCGCTGCGGCGCCGCCGACGCGGTTGGAGCGGAAGACGGTGGAGATGCAGGGTCAACTCCTGAGCATGGCCTGCGCGCGGATCGATGATCTGCGCGATCCTGCGTTCATCAAGGACAGCTCGCTCACCTACGTCGCCGTCAATGCCAGCTACGCGGCTCTGCTTGATGTCAAACCGGATGACCTGCTCGGGCGGCCAAGTCAAACGGGTAACGCTTTGTCGTGCGAGCAAGAACGCCGGGACAAGGAATGCCGCGCGCTCATCTTCGGGACGGAAGAAACGGTGCGCCTCGCAGAGGCGGGTGTGGCGCGCGAATACGATATCGCGATCGAGCGCTTTGTCACCGAAGATGACCAGACCTTCATCTTCGGTCGCTTCATGCCGGTGGAGGAGACGGATCACCTGACGCAGGTGATCGCACCGCCAGGGGAGGGGAAAAACATGCAAGGAAACGCAGGCAGTCAGCAGCAGGATCTGCAGCTCGAGGATGCGCTTGACCTTCTCGACGTCGGCATCGGCATCTACGATGAGGCCAACGCGCTGATCTACCATAATGCGCAGCTTGCGGAATTCTTCGACACCTTTGGGGTCTCGCTCCGGCACGGCCTCAAGTTCGAACAGATCGCCGAGGAAACCTATGAGAAGGGCCTTAAAGCCAGTCCGCGCTCTGCCGGACGAGCCCTTCCCGACAAATCGGTCTGGGTGCAGGAGCGGCTCAGAACCTTCGCGCAGCCCTACTCGGAAACGGTCGAGCAACTGCTCGACGGTCGCTGGCTGAAGAGCATCAACAAGCGATTGGACAACGGTCTGGTCATCGCTTTGCGCTCCGACGTAACCGACTTCAAGGAGCAGGAGCATCTTTTGCGCAAGAACATCGGTGATGCCGAGCTCCTGCGCGCCGTGCTCGAGGGCCTGCCGGTTGCCGTCTTCATGCGTGATAGTCAACAGCGGCTGCAGTTCGTCAATTCCGCCTACGAGGAAATGTTCGGCGACAAGCGCGAGAACATACTCGGCAAGACGGATGCAGAGATGTTTCCGTGGAAAGCCGAGCGTAGCAAGGAAGAAAACAGCCGGATCATCGCCGAAGGCGAGATCGTGGAGAAGGCAGAGGACAAGAGCTTCCCGAACGGTCGCGTCATCCCGGTAATGACACGCCAGATGCGGGTGGTTGATGCCGAAGGCGAGCCTCACCTGGTCGGATCGATTACCGATATCACGCCCTACAAGCAGGCGATGGAACATGCTGAGAAGCTGCGCCAGGATATGCAGACCATCCTCGGCGGGGTTCCCGTGGGGATTGCCATTCTCGATGGCGAGCTGAAGTTCGAATATACCAACCCAGCCTTTTACGGCTTTTGGGACGCGGGCGAACGGTTCGAGCTGATCGGCCGGCCGTATCGCGATTTCCTCCAGGCCAATTTCGACAACGGGATCTATGCTCATACCGGCAAGAGCTTCGACGAGATCTACGCCCAGCGCATTGCGGATCTGACCCACGAGGGGGAGCAGCCGCCGATCGAAGTTCGCAGCGCCCAGGGGCGCATCATCCTCATCTCAGGCACCCGGCTGACGGGCGACAAGCTGCTGCTCAGTTATACCGATATCACGGCGATCCGCAGGCGTGATGAGGAGATGCGGGCAGCTCAACAGGCACTGGACCGCCAAGGCGCGCTCATGCGCGAGGCCACGAGCGCGATGTCGCAGGGGTTGCTCATCCTGCACGATGGCACGATCGTGTTCTCCAACAACGCGCTTGCGACAATGCTGGAGATACCGGAAGAACTCGGCAATCCCGGCGCGCAGTGGCGGGACGTCTTCCGGCACTGCGTCAAGCGCGGCGATCTGGGGCCATCGGATGAAGCAATGGAGACCCTGCGCGCCTGGGAAGAGAATGTCAGCCAGGGCAACTCGGTGGAGGCGACTTTCAAGATCGAAGGTCGCAAGTGGATACACGTCGAAGCCAATCTCAGCGGCAGCGACCACTGGCTTGCCGTCTTCACCGATGTCACCGATGTCAAGGAGCGCGAACAGGAACTGACGCGTCTCGTCCAGCGGGCAGAGGCTGCGGATAAGGCAAAGTCGGAATTCCTCGCCAATATGAGCCATGAAATCCGCACACCGATGAACGGCGTGCTCGGCATGGCGGAACTGCTGGCGAAGTCCAACCTCGACACGCGGCAGAAGACCTTCATCGACATCATCGTCAAGTCCGGCAATGCGCTCTTGACGATCATCAACGACATCCTCGACTTCTCCAAGATCGACGCGGGACAAATGAAGCTGCGCAAGGCGCCCTTCGATCCGGTCGAGGCGATCGAGGACGTTGCGACGCTGCTTTCCTCCTCCGCTGCAGAGAAGGACATCGAACTGATTGTTCGCGGCGACGCCTCGGTCAAGGACACGGTGCTGGGAGATGCTGGCCGTTTCCGCCAGATCATCACCAACCTTGTCGGCAACGCGGTCAAGTTCACCGAAAAGGGGCACGTCTTCATCGACTTGCATTCCGAAGCTGTTGCCGAAGGCGAGATGATTCTGAGCGTGCGGATCGAAGACACCGGCCTCGGCATCCCGGAGGAGAAGCTGAACTCGGTCTTCGAAAAATTCTCCCAGGTGGACGCGTCCTCGACCCGCCGTCATGAGGGCACGGGCCTCGGCCTTGCCATCACGGCGGGGCTCGTCGATCTCTTCGGGGGGCACATCGACGTGGCAAGCGAGGTCGGCAGAGGCTCGGTGTTCACCGTTCATCTGCCCTTCCACGTCGTCAGTGAGCGCACCACGAACACGACGCTACCCGTCAATACGGCTGGCGCGCGGGTGCTGGTCGTGGACGATAATGCCGTGAACCGGCGGATCCTGACCGAGCAACTCACCATGTGGGGCTTCGATACCGTCGCCGCCGACGGTGGCGCAGAGGGCCTTGCCGTGATGCGGGAGTGTCTTCGCCTTGGCGTCACGATCGAGGCCGTTGTGCTCGATTATCACATGCCGGAGATGAACGGGCTGGACGTTGCCCGCCACATCCGCAGCGACCGCCGCCTGGACGAGGTCGGCATCATATTCCTCACCTCGATGGACATGGCCGGCGACGAGGCAACCTTCGCCGCTCTCAATGTCCAGGCTCACCTGATGAAGCCGGCTCGGGCAAACCTCTTGCGGGCGACGGTCATCGAGGTGGTGCGCTCTGTGCGGATCAAGCGGCAGGCTGCGGTTCCGATGAAAGCACCCGCAGTTGAACCGACCATCGCCGCTGCCCCTGAGCCGGCCTTGCCTGTCTCGCCCGTCTCGACACCCGCCGTCCGCTCGTTGCCGTCGCTTGACGTGCTGGTGGCGGAAGACAACGAGGTCAACCAGATCGTTTTCACGCAGATCCTGCAGGGGACCGGCTGGCGCTTCGAGATCGTCGAGAATGGCGCGAAGGCCGTAGAGACCTGGCAGCAGATGGATCCTTCTCTGATCCTCATGGACGTTTCGATGCCGGTGATGAACGGCCATCAGGCAACCCAGAAGATCCGCGAACTGGAAAAGCAGACCGGCGGCCATGTCCCAATCATCGGTGTGACGGCACACGCACTGGAAAGCGACAAGGAGCTCTGCATTGCTGCCGGCATGGACGACTATATGTCCAAGCCGATCAGTCCCGAACTGCTGGAGCAGAAGATCAAGGCATGGCTGGGGGAGACTACTCCCTCTCGATCATCTCTCTAGATCCCTTCCGCCCGCACAGCATCTCGCGCTTGCCGGCGAATCCCGGCCGCCGCTCGACCGCAAAGCCTGCCGTCTGGAGGTTGCGCCGCACGAAGCCGGCTGCGGCATAGGTGGCAAAACTGCCGTCGGGGACCGTCCGCTCATGGATCGCCTCCATCAGTTCCTGCGACCACATGTCCGGATTGCGAGACGGGGCGAAGCCATCGAGGAACCATGCGTCGAAGTCGCCCGGTTCGTCGACAACGCCCTCAAGCGCGGCCCCGACGACAACCGTCAGCCGCGTCTGTTCGTCGGCAACAATCTCCACCCGTCCCTGCGGCTCCGCTGGCCAAGCTTTAACCAAGGCCCTCCGCTCGTCGTTGATCTGCGACCAGTGCGACAGGGCGCGTTCTATCTCCTGAGCCTGCATAGGGTAGAGCTCGAACGAGGTGAAGTGGAGGCTTGAACCCGGCTGTCGGTGAAGTTTCCACTGCCTCCAGGTCTCGCAGAAGTTCAGCCCCGTGCCGAAGCCCAGTTCGCCGATACGGAAATTGCCGCCCGCCTGCCACCGATCCGGAAGGCCGTTGCCGGCAAGAAAGACGTGGCCGCATTCGAGCCGCCCGTCGCTGCGGCAATAAAAGTGGTCGCCAAATTGGGTGGAAAAAGGCATATCGCCCTCATGCCATTGAAGGCCTTCGCCACCATTCTCGGAAATCTCGTCGCTCATGACCTCAGCCGATAGTCCCGCCGGCCGGGCCGGTCAATCGCTTCCCTCGCAGAAGGACCTCGTCATCATCGGCGGCGGCATCATGGGCCTCTGGGCTGCCGTGAAGGCCGATCGGCTCGGCATCCCGACGCTTTTGCTCGAGGCCGACCGGATCGCCAGCGGCGCAAGCGGAGGACTGCTCGGCGCGCTCATGCCGCATGTGCCGGACCGGTGGAACGAGAAGAAGCAGTTCCAGTTCGATGCGCTCGTTTCGCTGGAAGCAGAGATCGCACAGCTCGAGGATGAGACCGGCCGATCCTGCGGCTATCGCCGCTCAGGGCGACTGATCCCGCTGCCGAAACCGCATCTTCGCGAGATCGCGCTGCGTCACCGCGAGGAGGCAAAGGAGAACTGGCGCGCGAAGGGTCGCGACTTTGCATGGAACGTGCTGGATGAATCGGGGGGCTTCGGCCTCGATCGTGCCTACACAGAAGCAGGCGTGGTTCACGAAACGCTCGCCGGCCGCGTCTCTCCCCGGATCCTGATGTCGGTTCTGGCGGAACGCCTGCGGGCATCACAACATGTGACGGTGGTCGAAGGTGCGCCGGTCGCTCGCGTCGAGCCGGAGCAGAAACGGGTCGTGCTGAAGAATGCCGCCGAGATCTCGTTCGGCCATTGCATTGTCGCGGCCGGGCCCCCGTCATTCCCGATGCTGGACGCGGTGGGCTTGCCATCGCCGCGCTCACTCGGTCGCCCGGTCAAGGGACAAGCGGCACTCCTCAAGGCAGACATGGACCCGGCGCACCCGATCATCTTCCTCAACGGCCTCTATGTCGTCCCGCACGACGACGGAATGGTGGCGATCGGCAGCACCAGCGAAGAGGAATTCGACGCGCCCTTTGCGACCGATGCCAAGCTTGATGATCTGCTGGAACGGGCGCGCCAGCTGGTCCCGGCGCTACGGCAGGCGGAGGTGGTTGAGCGCTGGGCTGGCCTTCGCCCAAAGGCAATCGGCCGCGACCCCATGGTCGGGCTGCATCCCGAGTATCCTAACCTCATCGCGCTCACCGGTGGCTTCAAGGTCAGCTTCGGCATCGCCCACCGGTTAGCCGATGCA
>DASYHX010000270.1:0-4356 GCA_035998065.1 Pseudorhizobium sp. | reverse complement strand
CAGATGGAAGAGGATCGCGAGAGCCACGAATATGATAACAGGCATGAGCCCATCGCCGACGGCACGGTAACCTTCTGTCGGGAACGAGATCGGCCTGCCAGCGGTCCACCACTTGGCGATGCCGCGAGCCGTTACCATCATTCCCAATGTCGCGATGAAGGGCGGTATTCCGGTAAAGGCGATCAGCGCGCCGTTGATGATCCCCGCAAGGAGGCCGAACAGGAGTGCAACTGCAATTGGCACAAGGACAGGAAGGTCCGTGGCCCATGGGCCCAGTGCCAGCGTCGGGTTAGCGTTGCCGTTTACTTCCGCGACTTGGGCGAAGCTCATTGCGATCATGGCGGCGGCACCCACCACCGAACCGGACGACAGGTCGATACCGCCAGAGATGATGACCTGCGTCACGCCGATGGCGATGATGCCGATGATCGACACTTGAAGGATGATGATGCGCAGCCGTTGTTCATTGAAGATCGAGCTGCTCCGGCCCGCACTGTCGAACAGAAAGCTCTGACCCATCATCAGGTGGCCAAGCAACTCGAAGATGCCGATGATGAGGATGAGTGCGATCAGCACGTTCATCTCGTTTGGCCATCGGCGCTTCGAACTGTCGAAGGCAAGGCCGCCGACGCCGTGCAGGTTGGAAGTCGCCATCGCTCAGACTCCGAAGTTCAGCAGCAACAGATGTGGGCTGGTCGTTGTCGCGAGGGCAGCCGAGACTACCCTCGCGAGTGGCGCAACACTCAGTTCTTTGACTTGTAGTCGGCGATGTTGTCGGATGTGACCAACTGGAACGGGATGTAGACCTTCTGATCGACGCTTTCGCCCTTGGCGAGCTTCAGCGCGGCGTCGACTGCTCCCTTGCCTTGGCCGGCCGCATCCTGGAAGACGGTGACATCGAGGTCACCAGCTTCCATCGCAGCCAGTGCATCCTGAGTGGCATCGACGCCGCCGACGACGACATCTTCCATCGACACGTTTGCGGCCTTCATCGCCTGTATTGCGCCGAGCGCCATCTCGTCGTTGTTGGAGATGACGGCATCAAATTTCTCGCCCGTAGAAAGCCAGTTGGTCATCAGGTCCTGCGCCTCGTCGCGCGACCAGTTTGCCGTCTGCTCGTCGATGATCTGAAGTTCCACCTGGCATTCACCTGACGTCATGACATCCTTGATGTCCTGGGTCCGCATCACTGCCGCTTGATTGGAGAGCTCGCCCATCATTATGTAGATGCGGGCAGGGTTCTTTCCCTTCTCGCTCAGAAGGCGGCAGACCTCCTTCGTTTCGAGCGTGCCGGATTCCTGTTCGTTAGAAGCGACGAACGCCTGATTGTCCGGCAGCGTGTCGACATTGATCGGCTCGCGATTGACATAAACGAGCGGTACGCCGGCGGCTTCGGCAGCCTTGGTCATGGCTTCTGTGGCGGATGTGTCAACGGGGTTCACAATGATCACGTCGACACCGGAAGCCACGAAGTTGTTGATCTGGTCGAGCTGCTTTGCGACGTCGTTCTGGGCATCTTCGATCTGCAGGGTGACCCCATCCTGCGTCTTTACATACTCGCTCATGCCGTTGCGAAGCACGGTCAGGAAGTTGTCGTCAAACAACGCCATCGATACGCCGATATTCTCAGCGTGGGCGGCGGTCGACATGAGGGCGGCCGTGAGGGCGCCCAGGATGAGCTTCTTCATGATTTCTCCTCCACTTCGGGTGCCGGTTCACCCGTGTTCGCCGGATGCGTCAGTTTCTGACCTGATCAACGGTCTCACCTCCTCGTGAGAACGTTTGATCCTCTTCGTCTAGCAAATGGAATATTCATTCCATAGTGGATCATGTCAAGCCGCTAGTCGAGCTGCCTTTGTATATCATCGGGGACCGTCCATCAGGCAAGCACACCTCGTATGCCACTTGGGGAGACATATCCTCTGCGGACAGAGCATGTTGCGGCCTTCTGCGAGTTCATCAATGATGTCTGACAGTCGCCGGTGAACCTAAACATGACTGATTTGTCGTGTGCCGGCCTTTCAGATTATTGTTCGGGCTGAAGCTCGGGAGGAGGTCGTTGCATGACATCGCTGGGCATTGGTCTGATCGGGACCGGTTTTATGGGCAAGGCGCATGCGCTTGCCTACCGCTCGGTGAACGCGGTCTTCGGCGATGTGCCGGACGTTCGGCTTGAGCTGCTTTGTGACCAGCCTGCTGATAAGGCTGGCGACATGGCGCGGCAGTTCGGTTTCTCACGGGCGACGGGAGACTGGCGGGAACTCGTGAGCGATCCTGCCGTCAATATCGTTTGCTTGACCACTCCCAACAAGATGCATGCCGAGATGGCGGTCGCCGCTCTAGCGGCCAGAAAGCACGTTCACTGCGAAAAGCCGATGGGTCTGACGCTGGATGAGGCGATGCGAATGGAAGCTGCGGCGGAGGCCTCCGGCTGCAAGACCATCGTCGGCTACAACTACCTTGCCAATCCCATCTACCAGCACGCCCGCAAGCTCGTTCGCGAAGGTGCCATCGGTGTCCCTGTGCATTTCCGTGGCTTTGTCGACGAGGATTATCAGGCGGATCCGGAGACGGCCTGGACCTGGCGCGCGATCCGGGCAGAAGCCGGGCTTGGCGCTCTGGGCGACCTCGGATGCCATCTTGTCTCGCTGATGCAGGGTCTGATGGGCGCTGTTGCGACCGTTGTCGCGGATGTGGACACGGTGCACAAGACGCGGCCGGTAGAAGGGTTAGCGGAACGGAGGCCGGTGGAGAACGAGGATATCGCCAGCGCATTAGTCCGCTTTGAGAATGGCACCACCGGCCTGTTCTCCACATCGCGTACTGCCTGGGGTAGAAAGAGCCGGATCGGCTGGGAAGTTCACGGCACCGCAGGCATGATCTGCTTTGAGCAGGAGCGGATGAACGAACTGCAGATCTACCAGAACACCGGCAACAAAGGGGTAGACGGCTTTCGCACAATCCTCGCCGGGCCGGCGCACCCGCCTTATGGCAACTTCTGCCCCGCACCGGGTCACCAGCTTGGATTCAATGACCTGAAGACCATCGAGGTCCGGAACTTCCTCCAGGCGATCGCTGGAGGCCACCGAGCTCATCCCGATTTCAAGGCGGCGCTCGAATTCGAGCGCGTCATCCATGCCATCGATCGTTCCGCATCATTGCAGCGGCTGGTTCCTGTCAACCGAGCCCCTGTGGACGAAAGATAGAGTGGAGCCGCGAGAACCGTTCTCGGATGGCTGCTCTCCGTCCCGCTAACTGCGGTCGGGCACCCAGATTCGGCGACCGTCGCGTATTAACCACCGACCGTCACGATCGCGGTCGGAGTACCTGTCGCCATCGCGGCGGTCGTAACGTCTGCTATCATTGCCATCGCGACGATCATCCCACCTGTCGCCTCTCCCGCGCCTTGCGTCATCACTACGGTCGTCGCGTCGGTAATCTCCGTCCCTGCGCTGCTGGTCCCACCTGCGAGAGTATCTGTCCCTCCCGTCAACGCGATCATATCGCGGTCCAGAATCATGGGCGACGTAAGAGCCTCCCTCGCTGACGCAACCGGTCGCCATGATGCAGACCAAGCCAAGAGCCGACGCAGTGACAAGTTTCATGGGGCTTCCTCCTTGTTGCGTGGGACATGGGGCTCCGGTGCCGGATGGCAACCCGCAACCCGCGGCCATTACATGAGTTAGGACCAAGGGACTAACTAACGAGTGCCTTGAGTTCTACCTCCTGCCGCACACCTTGCGTGTAGTACTGAACGAGTTCGGCGGCGATGTACTCAGCATCCAAATCGCTCTTGTCGATACCTCGTCGCTTGCAGACTGCGTCGAGGACGCGTTCGAGGGTATCTAAGTCAGAAGGATTAAGAGGCCTTAGATCTGGTGAGTGCTGTGTCATGCGGTCAATTTTGTGAAGCCCACATGAACGGTCGATGAACCCAGGAAGCCAGTGGACTGGACAAAAGTCTGATCAAGCCGCGCCATAGGTCTTGCGGGGGGAACGCGGATGACAAATGCGCGTTGAGGGGCAGCCACAACCCAAGGAGATGGCCATGAAGAAGATTATCATTGCCGCCGCGTCGCTTGCTCTCGTAGGCACCGCAGCTATAGCACAGGAAGGCACCGCCAGCGGAGCAGCAGGCGGTGCAGTAACGGGCGCCATCGTCGGCGGTCCGGTCGGCGCCGCTGTCGGCGGCATCGCAGGTGCAGTTCTTGGTACGGCCATTGATCCGCCACCGGAGCGTGTTGTCACTTACGTCCGCGAGCAGCCGATGCCGGCAGAGCCTGTCATGGTGCAGACGGAAGTCGTCGTTGGGCAGCCACTACCGCAGACAGTCGTGCTGACGCCGATTCCGGAAGC
>DASYHX010000147.1:0-13857 GCA_035998065.1 Pseudorhizobium sp. | reverse complement strand
CGCCATCATCGAGGCGAGGGAGCGCGGCTTCGACAATGCCCTGATGCGCGACCTGAACGGCAATGTCGCCGAAACGGCTTCCTCCAACATCTTCATGGTCAAGGACGGGCTGGTGATGACGCCGATCGCCAACGGCACATTTCTCTCCGGCATCACCCGCTCACGCGTCATGACATTGCTGCGCCAGAACGGTTTTGACGTGCGCGAGGTGACGCTCACGGTGGAAGACTTCAAGAACGCCGACGAGATCTTCACCTCCGGCAATTATTCCAAGATCGTGCCCGTCACCAAGCTCGACGACCGCGATCTCCAGGAAGGCCCCGTCGCCCGCAAGGCGCTCGACCTCTACATGGACTGGGCCCGCTCCACCGCCGCGTGAGCCTCATCCCGCCTTGCGTCTCGTCCCCACCGCATTAAGAATGTGACCCAAACAGGGCAGGGGACGAGAGTGCAGGCAGAAGTTGAGGCGTTCATCGCCCGCTGGCAGGGGCAGGAGAGGGCGAACTACGCGCTCTTCCTGACGGAACTGACGGACCTCCTCGACCTGCCCTATCCAGACCCCGCCTCCGCCACCACCGAAGGAAACGATTACGTTTTCGAGCGCGTGGTGAAGGAAGTGGCCCGCGACGGCTCGACCTCCCACAAGGGTATTGAGCTAGTGGAAAAGCTAGCCGCGAAGCGTTGATGAAAAGGGGACAAGCATGCGGAATAAGCTCTCCAGGGGCGACTTTGCGGCGGCATTTCTTGTTCAATAATGAACGCAATCTACGGAAACGATTTGCGCGTTGCATAAGAGGTGAGTTTTCGGGAGCGCCGCTAACTTGGCGGGAGGTAACGCGGTTTTCCCTTTGGGTGACGACGACACTCACCACTGACGGCAAGCGCTTCGCCTTCCGCCGCGCCGCCTGAAGCCTCAGTCGCCGGCCGCCACGCGCAGCTGATCGGCCGAAAGCTCGCTGCCGAGTTCGACGGTTTGGCTCTGCTTGTCCATCACGCAGATATGGCTGATCGTGGCGTCCGCGCCCTTGGCCTTGCCGGTAACCACGGCAAGACCGAAGCGCTCGCTGCCGAAGGGATCGACGAGGACGCGCGGGGTCTCGATCATGTCGGCCGCCGCGGCAAGGCATTTTTCCTCGACCGTTCTGGCGAATTGCGCCCAGGCTTCATCCGAAGCGGCAGAGGCGCTGCCGGCTACGGCAAGGAGGGTGAGGGTCGCAAGGATGTTGCGGTATGTCATGGAGGGCTCCGGTGGGGACGCAGTCGTGTTTTCCGGGGGTGGAGAATGCCGCAAGTCTTTGCCTCGTTCCACCTGATTTTTGGAACCTCGCCGGTTGCCACTTGACCGCCTGGAACCTATGTTGCGGCACGACGCTGTTCACGGTGTTTTGCCGAAAAAGGAGTAAGACCATGGCCTTTCAACTTCCCGAACTTCCCTATGCCTATGATGCTCTCGCACCTTACATGTCGGCGGAAACGCTCGAATTCCACCACGACAAGCACCACAAGGCTTATGTCGACACCGGCAACAAGCTGGCCTCGGAAGCCGGCATGGGCGATCTCTCCGTCGAGGAGGTGATCAAGAAGTCCTACGGCACGCACCAGACGCTGTTCAACAATGCCGGCCAGCACTACAACCACATCCACTTCTGGAACTGGATGAAGAAGGACGGCGGCGGCACCAAGCTTCCGGGCGTGCTTCAGCAGGCGATCGACAGCGATCTCGGCGGCTATGAGAAGTTCAAGTCCGATTTCGTCGCCGCCGGCACCACGCAGTTCGGCTCGGGTTGGGCCTGGCTTTCGGTGAAGAACGGCAAGCTGGAGATTTCCAAGACCCCGAACGGCGAAAACCCGCTGGTTCACGGTGCCGATCCGATCCTCGGCGTCGACGTCTGGGAGCACTCCTACTACATCGACTACCGCAACGCCCGTCCGAAGTATCTTGAAGCCTTCGTCGACAACCTGATCAACTGGGACTACGTGCTCGAGCGCTACGAAGCTGCCACGAAGTAAGTCCTGCTCAGGCAGAACTGCAAAGGGCTCCGGTCAGCGCCGGAGCCCTTTTTTCATGCTCAATAGCCGGGCGAAAATTGCGCGGTCGGGTTCTGCCGGAAGAAGGCGAGATCCCGCTCGGCTTCGCTCAACTCATAGCCCAGGTCGTCGGCCTCGCGGCGCATGCGCCGGCGGTCGCGCTCCAGGTCCTCGATCCGGTCGCGGATTTCGCGCCGCTTCTTGCCCTCCGCCTTCTTCCTTTCGTCATGAAGCTTGTCAGCCTCGTATTCCTTGGAATTGGCGCTGGAATTGAGCGAACTGATGCGCGAGCGAAGGTCATGGACGCGCTTGCCGAGGCTGTAGCCGCGCATGAAGTCGGAGTTAAGTTCCGGTGGGCAGACATTGTGATAGGCACTGCCGGCTTCTCCGGCCGAGGCGCCGTTCAACGGCGTGCAGTAGCGCCGCAAGCCGGCCTGATAGCCTTCGTACCAGCGAGTCTGGTCCGGAACCGCTCCGCTCTTGGAGCAGGAGCGGACGTGGTCGGCAAACCGGCTCTGCGGGTTGTGGCCGGCCGCGCCGTCCGTATCGCCGACGACGGCCCAGTCGGCCACGCGGCATTCTTCCTTGGACATGGTATTGCAGGCTGCAAGTGAAATGACGACGGCGGCCATGCTGGCCAGTGGCAGGTAACGCATAGATTTTCCCCCTATAGTGGTGCCCCTGAAAAGCGTTAAGCATAGTTCAAGCACATATACTAGGGAGCCGGGCTGTGATTCACGTTCTGCAGGAAGACCAGGCGCGACTTGTTGCCGATGGAGGCTCCTTCGCAGTAGAGGCTTTCCTCTTCCGGCGAAGGTACTTCCAGCGCAGGGTTCGTGCGGTTGGGATGATCTTCACAGGCCTGTCATGTTCGAATGATCTATGGCGCTTGCAACCTCGCAGAGCTTTCCATGCCCCACGCAACGCCCCTGATCCGCTTCGGCGTCATCGCTGATCCGCAATACGCACCGCTGCCACCCAATCTCGCTCTCAACCGCTACTTCGCCAATAGCCTCGAGAAGCTCGACGAAGCGATCGCCACCTTCAACGCGCAGGATGTCGCCTTCGCCGTCACCCTCGGTGATCTGATCGATCGCGGCTTCGACAATTTCGATGCGGTGCTCGCCCGCTACACGCTGCTCCGCCACGAGAAGATCCTGCTGCCCGGCAACCACGATTTTCTGGTCGGGCCCGAACGCCTTTCACAGGTTCACGAAAAACTCTCCATGCCCGCGGCCTACTACCACTTCTCCTGCAACGGCCTCCGGTTCGTGGTCATCGACGGCAACGAGGAAAGCCTGTTCTCCACACCCGAAGGCGATCCGCGCCGCGACCGCGCGGCTGGCCGCCTGAAGGCGTTGACGCGCGCGGCTGCCGTGAACGCCGAGAGCTGGAACGGCGGTGTCAGCGAGCAACAATTCGCCTGGCTTTCCCGTGTGCTCGCCGAGGCCGCGGCGGCGGGTGAGAAGGTGGTGGTGATGGGCCATTATCCGCTCTATCCGGAGAACGAGCACAACCTTTGGGACTGGCAGCGGCTGGTGGACCTCTTTGAACGCTCCGGCAATGTGCTGGCCTACCTGAACGGTCACAATCACGCCGGCAACCTCGGCCGTCACGGCTCGACCTGGTACATCAACTTCAAGGGAATGGTGGATACTGAGCGGGAAAACGCCTTCGCCATTGCCGAGGTCTTTGCCGACCGGCTGGTGATCACCGGCTTCGGCCGCGAAGAAGGCCGCGTTCTTCCGTTCTAGGCAGCGCCGGCAGTCACCTGCCAGCCCTCGACCCAGAGCTTGCGTAGACCGTCGCCCTCGCCGGGAAAGAACGCCTGCGCCGGCTCGCAATGCTCCACCCGGTCGGCGCGGAAGTTACGGATCGCCTGCCGCAATTCGCACCAGCCGACGATATTGGCCGTCTGCGAGTAATAGATCAGCGCGATCGGCCGGATTGTTCGCTCCGTCAGTCGGCCGAGCTCGTCGCGATAGTCCAGCGCAAGCTTTCGCTCCTCGCGGATCGCCCCGCGGACCATGGCAAGATCCACCGCTTCCGGCGCCGGCGCGCTGCTGCCCCAGGCATGCAGGGCATTGGTGGAGAAGGTGGCGGCAAGCGGCGCCGGAACGGCGGCGGCAATCTTTCGGTTCACCTGCTTGGCGGCCTGCCTCAGCCCCGTATCGCCGGTGCGTTCCAGGAGCGCCAAAGACAGCACAATCGCCTCCGTCTCCTCCACCGTCAGCATCAGCGGCGGCAGGGTGAAGCCCGGCCGCAGGATGTAGCCGATGCCGCGGCCCCCTTCCACCGGCACCCGCATCGCCTGAAGTTCCACGATATCGCGGTAGATGGAGCGCACCGTCACTTCCAGCTGCGCCGCCATCTCGGCGGCGGTCACCGGCTTCTTTGCCAGCCGCAGGATCTGGATGATCTCGAACAGCCGCGAAGCCTTGCGCATTTTCAGCCTCCCCGTCGTGCCCCTCCTGACACAACGCTGTCAGTTGCACTCCCGTATATCGCCACGCATGCGACTGAAAAACAAGCGCCTGCCGGTTTTCCGGCAGTGCAGGGCGACAGGAAAACTGACATGACTTATGGCGAAAACCTCTGGCTTTTCTTCACCCTCCTGTTCGGCATCATCATTGTGCCGGGCATGGACATGATCTTCGTCTTGGCGAACTCCTTGAGCCGCGGGCGAGCGTCCGGGCTGGCGGCGACGGCTGGGATCATGGCTGGTGGTGCCGTCCACTCCCTCTACGGCGCAATCGGGGTTGGCCTTCTGGCCCATCTTGTGCCCATGCTGTTTACCCCGCTCCTGATCGCCGGCTCGCTCTACATGGCCTGGATAGGTGTGACCCTGATGCGCAGCACCATCGTCATCGAAGGTGTTGGCCCGGCTGGCACGCGAAGCCACTGGCAAGCCTTCCGCCGCGGCGCCATCACATGCCTGATCAACCCTAAGGCCTACCTCTTCATGCTGGCAATCTACCCGCAGTTCCTCCGCCCTGAGTTTGGTCCGTTGGCGCCGCAGGCGGTGGTGATGGGTGCAATGACCGCGGCGACGCAGCTTACCGTTTATGGCGGACTGGCGCTGGCGGCAGCCTTCGTTCGCCAGGCGATCGTCGGCAACGACCGTGTGACGATCTGGATCGGCCGGGGCGCCGGCTTCTTGCTCGTAGCCGTGTCGCTCGTGACGTTCTGGGAGGGGGTGCGCGGATGGATTATATGACGAAATCAAGAGATAGGTGATTGATTTTGCAGAAGATCTCACCGCTTTGTGACTTGGTGGCGCCAGGCATAGGAGGCATGTTGCAGCGCATCACGTCGGGCGCCCGCCCGGCCCAACCAGGAGAAGCACTGCATGCGTCTGACGTCTCTCGTCCTTGGAGCAGCCCTCGGCTGCGTCTGTCTGTCCGCCGCCTTCGCTCAGGAGGAGCCGCAGGCTGTGCGGCAGAGCCAGATGAAGGCGATCGGCCAGTCCATGGGAGCTCTGGGGGCAATCGCCAAGGGAGAGAAACCCTATGACGCGTCCGTCGTGCAGACATCTCTCGAAACGATCAGCGCTAATGCCAAGGCCTTTCCGGATCAGTTCCCCGCCGGGACCGAGACAGGGATGGAGACGGAGGCTGCTCCCGCGATCTGGGAGAATCCGGAGGATTTCCGCGAAAAGTCCGAGAAGCTTGCCGGCGTGGCCGACACATTGCTGGCCGCCATGCCAACTGATCAGGCGGGCGTCGGCAGCGCGATGAAGGCGCTCGGCGCAACCTGCGGCGATTGCCACGAGACCTATCGCCTCAAGCGCTGAGGTGTCCTCGCAACATCGGCCGTGCGGGACGCATCACCGCCTTGTTACTTTCTCCAGCCGGTCTCGGAAGGCATCGTGTGCCGTCGGCAAACCGGCTCGGCCATGCCGACCATCACGGAGGAATTGCCAATGCGCTTGAGTTCTTGTGCCCTTGCGGTGGCCGCCGCCAGCCTGTGTCTTTCGTCTGCGCTTGCGCAGGAGGCGCCGCAGATCGTGCGGCAGAACCTGATGAAGGAGATCGGCCGTTCGGTCGGCGCCATGGGTGCAATTGCCAAGGGCGAGAAACCGTACGATGCTGCGGTGGTGGAACAGTCGCTGACGACGATCAGCACCAATATCCAAGCGTTTCCCGACCAGTTCCCGCCAGGCTCCGAGGAGGGGCACGAGACCGACGCCCTGCCTACCGTCTGGGAAAGGCCGGAGGAATTCCGTTCACAGGCCGATGAACTCTATTCGGAAGCACAGGCCCTGCTCGCGGCCATGCCTGCCGATCAGGCGGCGGTTGGCGAGGCAATGCGCCGTCTCGGTGCAACCTGCTCCGATTGTCATGAGACCTTTCGGGCAAAGAAGCAGTAGGCGGCTTTTGGCCGGCGGCAACCTGATGTGTCGCCGGAGAGCCGCCAAAGGAGTGGAGATAGGATGGCGTTGCGATGGTCACGGGTGCTGGGTGCCGGCGCGGCAGTAATTGTGCTCGGTGCGGCCGTTCTCTGGTACGGATCGGCGCCCCGACCGGCTTCGGCCGAAACCTGGGAGGGTTTGGGTGAGCCGGATCTTGCGCGCGGCGAAGCCTTGTTCTGGGCGGGCGGCTGCACGGGCTGCCACGCGGCGGACGGTGCAAAGGGCGAAGACGCCCGGATCTTGTCGGGCGGCCTTGCTCTGACCAGTCCTTTCGGGACTTTCCACGTGCCCAATATCTCGTCCGATCCTGAGGCCGGCATTGGCGCCTGGACACTCGCCGAATTCGGTAATGCGATGACCCGAGGCGTCGGCCGCGACGGCGAACACCTCTACCCCTCCTTCCCCTATACCTCCTATGTCCGCATGACCCCTGCCGACGTCAATGATCTCTACGGCTATCTGCAGACACTGCCGGCAAGCGATAACGTGACACCGCCGCACGACCTGCCTTTCCCCTACAATATGCGCATGGCGCTGGGGCCGTGGAAGTTCCTGTTCTTCGGTGACGAGCCACGGGTTGAGCTCGCGTCAGCCGATGACAGGATACGGCGCGGCCAGTTCCTTGTGGAGGGTCCCGGCCATTGCGGCGAGTGCCACACGCCGCGTAATGCGCTGGGCGGCTTGAAGGCCGACCTCTGGCTGGCCGGTGCTGCGAATCCGGAAGGGGAGGGACGCATCCCCAACATCACACCAGGATCGAGATCCGTCGGGAGCTGGAGTGAAGCCGACCTCGTCAGCTACTTCGAGACCGGGTTTACCCCAGACTACGATTCGGTCGGCGGCTCCATGGTGGAGGTTCAGCAGAACCTGTCGCATCTTCCCGGGGAGGATCTCGCCGCGATTGCGGCCTATCTGAAGGCTGTGCCGGCGCGGGAATAGAGCGACCGTGGATTCATTGCTCAGGGAGCCGGATAGGCCGCCGATGCGCCTGCTGCGACCTCGTCGCCAGGGCTGCTCGTCGACTTGGTCAGGAGGATGTTGCGCATCAGCGAAACCAGGGCGCTGGTGGTGGACGTGTCGAGACGCCCGGATTCGCGAACGCCGACGACCGTGCAGATTTCGATCATCTGCGCGCCTTGAGCCACCCGTATCATGCTCCACTCGGGAAAGATCCGCTCCTCGGCTGCTGCGAGTTCAATAAGGTTCACCCGCTTGTGCCTGAGATCGAGGCAAATTTTTTCGAACGTCGCCTCGAGCGCCCCCAGCGGCCCTTCCAGAGCCTGGATAAAGACACCTCCCGAGGCGATGAGCGCCCCGGTAAGTCCTGAGCGTGCGTTCGATTGCTCAGACGCCGACACGATCTGATCAATCTGATGATCGATCTGGTCCTTCGAACCGGTCAAGGCAATTTCGCTACGGTAGAGAAGTCTGTAGAGCGGCATCTGGTACCTCACGCAACGGATTGCAGGGGCTCGTTGAACAGCGCCCGGATTGAAACTGACTCGATCGGCCGGCTGATCAGGTAACCTTGTATCTGGCTGCACCCCTCCGAAACCGTGAACGCCCGTTGCTCGGCGGTCTCTACGCCTTCGACGGTTACCGTCATGTTGAGCTTTGCAGCAAGCGATGTCAGAGCTTGTATAATGGCGACGGACTCCCGGTCTTCCGGGACCTGTCGAACGAACGACCGGTCGATCTTGATCTTGCTGAATGGGAACCGCCGCAGGTAGCTCAGAGACGAATAGCCGGTGCCGAAGTCGTCCATGGAAATCCGAATGCCCATGGCACGCAGCGCGTGCAACGTGTTGTAGGTCGTTTCTTCGTCCTGAAGAAGGGCGGTCTCGGTGATCTCCAGTTCAAGTCGTGACCCGGGCAGCCCGGTATCCTGCAAGATCTGCATCACGCGAGCGGCAAGCGCACTATCCCGAAGCTGCACCGGCGAAAGGTTGACGGCCACCGTCAGATGCGAAGGCCAGCCTGTTGCCTGTTCGCATGCCGTTCGAAGCACCCATTCCCCCAGCGGCGAAATCAAGCCGATCTCTTCGGCGAGCGGTATGAAATCGGCAGGCGGCACCATGCCGCGCTCGGGGTGTCGCCAACGCACCAGGGCCTCCGCGCCCTGGAACCGGCCGTCACCTGGATCGACCTGTGGCTGGTAGTGAACCTCGAACTCTTCCCGAACCAGCGCTCGCCTTAGATCGAGCTCGAGTTGGCGGCGCGCTTGTGCCCGCTCGCTCATCTCGCGTTCGAAGCGCCGATAAACGCTTCCTCCGGCATGTTTCGCTGTGTAGAGCGCGAGATCCGCGCTTCTACTCAGAATGGAGGGGGTGCTGCCATCCTTCGGGCCGATGGCGATGCCTACGCTCGCTGCGATGTCCATGATCGAGCTGTCGATCAGATAGGGCCGCCCGAGAACATCGATGATTGTCTCAGCAGCATCCTGGGCCAACTCTTCATCGACAATTATTGCGAACTCGTCGCCTCCGAGGCGGGCGATCGAGGTAGTGCCTCCACAGCAGGCGGTAAGTCTGCGGGCCACGCGCTTGAGGAGTTCGTCGCCCATCGCATGGCCAAAGGTGTCGTTGACGAACT
This sequence comes from Pseudorhizobium sp., assembly GCA_035998065.1. GTDB lineage: Bacteria > Pseudomonadota > Alphaproteobacteria > Rhizobiales > Rhizobiaceae > Neorhizobium. Next base: position 4,826 of record DASYHX010000147.1, on the reverse strand, counting down.
TGAAGCGGTCGAGATCCAGAAGGAGGAGCGCAAAGCGCTCTCCCGTTGCACTCGCCTTCTCGCAGCTGGCGGACAGGATCTGATTGAACTGCAACCTGTTGGCGAGCCCGGTCAAGGCATCGGTGAACGCCAGCGTCCTCATCCTCTGCTCCGTGCGAAGCCGTTCCCGCTGGTCACGGATGGCCACAACCGTCTGGTCCACGTTTCCGATCTTCACGATCTTGCGGAGCAGCCTGACGGGCACGCGAGCTCCGTCGTTCGTGACGAGTTCGCCGTCCTGTTCCTGATGCTCGGACAGCTTCGAAAGCGGGGTGTCCGGAAGCAGGCTGGAAAGGGTTTTGCCCTTCAAGTCCTGTTGCGAGCATCCGACGAGCGTGGCCAGACTGCCGTTGACCGCATCGATCGTCCCATCTCGACAGATGGCGAGCCCTTCTACGGCCAGATCGGCAAGCTGCTTCAGGCGTGACCTGTCCCTGGTGGCCTGTGCGCGTGCGGCAAGCGCGAACCGCAGCCCCATGAAGGCGAGCACGACCAGCGTCGCGCATACGGCGGCAACGATCGGCGCCACGACGTCGGGAGCAAGGGCTGACTCGGGAAGGCTGATGCGAGGATCGAAGGTCAGTTCCAGCGCTGCCATGCCCGCAAAGTGCAAGAGCGCGATGGCGGAAAGGATCATAGGCCCTGCCAGATGGCGAAGACTGTGCCGCTTGTCGCCCGACATAACCATCGCTGCGGCAAACAGCGGCAGGGACCATGCCAGCGAGAGAGCGACCAGTTGAAGGTTCCAGGTGACACGGCCCGTCACGAGATAGGCGGCCTGACCGAGATAGTGCAGGAGCGCGATGCTCAGGCCGAGCAGCAGGCCGGCACCGGCCCGTCTCAGTCGGTTGCGACTACCGATCGCAGTGCCCATGGACGCACCGATCCCGAAGATGGTGAGCAACAGAGACCTGAAGGTCAGGAGCGGGTCGAAGCCCGACTGCATCCCCGGCTGGAAGGCGAGCAGGCCCACCATGTGCGTTGCCCAGGCGGTGCACGCGCTCGAGACAATGGCAACCGCTGCCCACACCTTGCGGCTGTTCCCTTCGGCACGGCTGGCATGGCGTGCAAGCGAGATAGAAGCGTAGACACCGGTCACGCAGACCAAGGCAGCAATCCAGAGCAGACCCTGGTCGTGCGCGTCGCGAAGGCAGCTGTAGATAATTTCCATTGAAGCTCTCCTGACGCGCAATCTAGGTGAGGAGGGTAAACGCCAATCCTTTCTGTCCAGAATTTACAGATGGACTTCCGGTTACGCTTAATGGATTTCCACCACGGGCCGGCAATCGGCAGATGAGATATGCAGACGGGCATCGTTGCTGATGGAGTGGGACGAGGCGCCGGCTGCTCGGCGCAGGCCTCCTGGCATCTCTCGATCATCTGAAGACGGCTGTCTCGACTAGCGATCCCGATGAGCTAGCCGCCGCATATGCCGTGGCTGAGCAGAAGTCTTGGAGCGTCCGTTTCGGAACGATACCATCCGCTGTCGGTTGAGCGGCAAAAGGATCATCCATGCCCCACCACCATCATCACCATCCCGAAGCGGAAGGCGGCAACCGGCGCATGCTCTTTGCCATACTGGTCAACGTCGGCCTGACCTTCGCGCAGATTGTCGGGGGAGTTCTCTCCGGCAGCCTGTCGCTGATCGCAGACGCCCTTCACAATTTCAGCGACGCGGCCTCGCTCGCCATCGCAGCCTATGCCCGGCGCATCGCCCGCCGGCCCTCCAACGCGGCAATGACCTTCGGCTATGTGCGGGCCGAAGTGGTGGCGGCGCTTATCAACTACACGACCCTGATCGTGATCGGCCTCTACCTCGTCTACGAGGCGGTCATGCGCTTTATCACGCCGGAGCCGATCGAGGGATGGATCGTCGTTGGCGTGGCCGTGGTGGCGCTGGTGGTCGATGTGGCCACTGCTTTCCTGACCTATGCGATGTCCAAGGAAAGCATGAACATCCGTGCTGCCTTCGTGCACAATGTTGCCGATGCACTCGGCTCTGTCGGCGTTATCCTCGCCGGCACGCTGATCCTGCTCTACGACTGGCAGATCGTCGACCCCATCGTCACCCTGGCCATCGCGGCTTACATCCTGTGGCAGGCCTTCGCCGAGATTGGCGGCGCCATCCGCATGCTGATGCTTGGCACGCCATCCGACATCGACGTGCCCCAACTGATCGACAGGATGTCAGCGGTGGACGGCGTTGAAGACGTCCATCACGTGCATGTCTTTGCGATCGACGAGCAACTGACGGCCATGGAAGCCCATGTCGTTCTGGCAGAACGCCACGGAGAGGCGGCCGAAACGGTCAAGGCACGGCTGAAGGAACTGGCCTTCCAGGAGTTTGGCATCGGACATACCACGCTGGAGCTGGCCGCAAGTGCCTGCTGCGAAGGCGAGGACGCCCGCAGCATCGGTCATGCGATCCGGCGCTCGTCGAAACCTAGGAACGCCGGCCACGCTCACGCCCATTGAACGAGCTTCAGCGATGTTCGCGGGAGAACGCGGCAATTTCCGCTTCCGCCTCCGGCCCCCAGAGATCCAGCGCCTTCAGGATTTCCATGGCGAAGGTCACAGGCGAGGAGCCAGGTGCGGTGATCACCCGCGCCTGCGAGACCGCCTGCGGCTGGTCGCGGTAGAGCCCGTCTCCTTCATAGCCTGGATATCTCTGATGCGAGGCGAGCGAATTGCCGGTATGCGCGACAGCGTTGAGCAAGCCGGTTCCGGCAAGTGCACTGGCCGCCGCGCAAATACCTGCCACCACCTTGCCTCCCTCATGGAAGGAATGTGCAAGGTCCTTGAAATCGGGCGCTGCGTCCTTCTCCCAAGCGAGACCACCCGGAATGACCAGGGCGTCGAAAGTCGCGGGATCTAGGTCGGCATAGGCAATGTCCGGCGTCACCTTCAGCCCGCCCATGGAGATAACTGATGCGCCGTCAGGCGCGGCGGTGACGATCTCGACGCCGAGATAGCCGCGCGCCACCGCCGTCAGCAGCGCAGCTTCCCAGTCGGCGAATTCCGGTGTCAATGCGACTGCGATGCGAGCCATTCAGGCCTCCGTCGGCGATGATCAGGCGAGCGCCTGCATGTAACGCATGCCGGTCACGGGCCGGGCAAGGAAGTCCATCTGCTCGTAGAACCGATGCGCGGCGACATTGCCGGTTGCGGCGCTGACCGAGAGGTAGTCGCAGCCGGCGCTGCGGGCGATCTCCCGCGCACGCGAGACGAGGTGCTGGCCAATCCCGTTACCGCGCTGGCCGTCTCGGACGAAGAGGTGATGCAGGTCCATGCCGCGGCGGCCTTCCTGCGCCCTGTAGAGCGGCACCATGATGGCGTAGCCCATCAGGCCATTGCCGCTGTCGGCGACCAGCGCCTGGATCCACGGCATGGGGCCAAACAGGTCGCGCTCCAGCGTCTCTGGCGTCATGCTCGCGGCATCGCCATGATGGGCGGCGAGCGCTGCGATCATCTCGTGTAGTTCCGGCAGGTCATGGCGCTTGGCGGCACGAATGGTCACGACCGCCGGGCGGGGCAGGGTGGTTTCGGTGTCTTCGGTCATCTCTGGCTTCCTTCTGGTTCTTTTGCCGTCAGGAGGAGCCGTCTTGAAACAACAAAGCCGCCTGACGGCGGCTTGTTGACATTGTGATCTGTCGAGCCGCCCGTTACCGGTAGGCCCAAAAATACGTGCAGGAGATGGGTGCGCGTGCGTCGATCATGCGGCGATTGATGCGCCGGATTGCAGAAGTTGTCAAGCGTGTCGACCATTCGTCGAGCACGCGCTACGCCGCCTTCAGGGTGAAATTGACGCGAACTTCGTCATACGGAAAGATGACTTTTCCGTCCGTTGTGTTGTCGAGGATAACTGATAGCAAACCAAGCTTGCGTGCTGCGGTTGCTAGGCTGTACTTGAGATCGTGCGGACTTCCGCGAATTGGTTCGGCACCCGCCATATCTTTATGTCCACGAAGCACGTCTCCGCGAGCGTCAGACGTTTCTGCAGCAGAAGCTTCGCCTACAACAGCCTGACGTCGTCAATGCTCCGCTTCGCAGAGCCCATGGTCGGAAAGCGCCCGGATGACATAGCAGTCCTCCACCGAGTGGCCGCTGCAATGGGAGACGATGCGCTCCAACTCCTGCTCCAGCTTCCTGAGCCTCTCGATCTTTTCGCGCACGGCAGACAGATGATCTTCAGCGATGCGGTCGGCGCCCGAACAGGGCGCTTCCGGATGATGGCTCAGGGCGATCAGGTCGCGGATTGCCGGGATGTCGAAGCCGAGGTCACGGGCATGGCGGATGAAGGCGAGACGTTCGAGGTCACTTCTCTCGTAGCGCCGCTGATTACCCTCCGACCGCTGTGCTGCACGGATCAGCCCCATCTGCTCGTAATAGCGGATGGTCGGCACCTTCACTCCCGTGCGCCGTGACAGATCGCCGATCGAATACATTTCTTGAATTTCCTCTTGAACCTATAGTGGCTAGAGGGATTAGCTATGGCGTCACCAAGAGTTCTGCAAGGAAAAGGTGACGACCATGAGTGCATGCTGCGGCCACGAGAACACGACCTTCGAAGGCCTTTCGGCCGATTATAAGCGCCGACTCTGGGCGGTCATCGCCATCAACGGGTTAATGTTCCTGGTCGAGATGACGGCGGGGCAGATGGCGCGCTCACAGGCGCTGCAGGCGGATGCGCTCGACTTCTTCGCTGACGCCGTCACCTACGGCATCTCGCTCGCCGTTATCGGTGCCTCGATTCGCATCCGTACCACGGCGGCTGCCGCCAAGGGGGT
>DASYHX010000120.1:0-11556 GCA_035998065.1 Pseudorhizobium sp. | reverse complement strand
CATCACTCCCGCCAGCAGCACCACGGCGATAAGATGATTTTGTTGTCTTCTTAGGCATGACGCCCGCAGCAGGGCATTGCGCTTCGGCAACCTTACGCCCATCTCGAGGCTGGTTGACGTTTGGATGGTCCTCCCGGTCCTGGCGTCAGCTGTTCCCCTCTGAAGGCTTTGACCTTCACACCTCAAGGGCCGCGGCTTCCGCTTGCCCTTTTTCTTTGTCGATCAGCGGTCGAACACGAGGATGCCTAGCAGCCGGGGGCGGCATGAGATCCTGTTTGCCGTGTTCCCTCTCCAGGAGGCCACGCAGTTCGCGGAAGTCGCGCCAGATGGAGGCGAGGAATGGGGCGCTGGCAATCGGAAGATCGATGATCTGTTCCAGCTTTCTTGTCAAAGCTAAGCTTGTCCGCTTCAGATGCGTTGAGGCATGAGGATCCTCGCAGATCGCGGTCGTGATTGCATGGATCTGCCTCACTGACCTCACGTCGTGTGCATTCCTCAGATAAGCGCAAAGACTTTGCCCCATAGATCGCTCCGTGCCGCTTTGGAGGTAACGCAAAGCCCCCCAGAATTCATGGGTCGACTGGCTCCCATGGTTAAACGACGGTTAGTCCCGCAGAGGGGACAAACACCGGAAAATCAGCCGCAGGTCGCTCGCGTTACCAGTCCGGATGCGGGATCTGTCTCGATCGTTACCCGATCCTCTCTGAAATCCTGGGTCACCATGTCCCCGGGCTTGATCTGACGAACCGTCTTGGCGCCGGTCAGCTGCTTTGCCGCTTCGTCTGTTGGCTTGGTCTTGCCGACAAGCCCTTGAGCGGCTTCAGCGTCGCACGGCCCTTGCGGCTGGGAAGTCGGCGCTCCATCTGCGCTGCAGCCGATTAAGGCCGATGCCAAGCCGACGACAACCGAGAAGACAAAACAGGACGGGGTTCTCATTTTGGCTCTCCTTGTTCTGAAGCTCTTACAAGGAGTTCAGGATTGGCTTTTTCGTGTCGCTACCATCATACCGAACGAATTTGCCTCTCATGACAATCCACTGACGATGGCGCAGTTCGATGATTTCCTATCCTATAATGGAGCCGGAAATGTGCTCCAGGGGGTGCCGTCGCGACTTGCGCAGCAGAAGGCTGGCGACATGGGGGGCGAGCCTGTCTTCAGCGACTGTTAATCTACACGCTTAGCTCTGCAGAAGGGTTTTCAAGCTAGTGTCGGTAGATGCAGCGCATATGCGGACATGACGTCATCCTGCCGTCCACGGACATCACTTCTCTTACATCTGGATGTTCGAATGCGCGTCGGAGCGACACCCTCTTCCGGTTCACGACCAATAGCCTACGTTACGGCACTTGCTACCTTACTGCTTGCTCTTTCCGTTGCAGGCCTTCTAGGTTTTTCAATTCTTGTCATGCGCGATTCCGCCAATGACATGGATGATGCAAGGGCTATCCGCGCAGCGGAGGCGGCAGCGCGATCTTTTTCGCAGAAGCTGGCGGCGACCGTGAGGGATAACGCGGTTTGGGATGATGCGTATACCGCGGTGAATTCAGCCGACGCTGTAGGCTGGAGCTATGACAACTGGGGAAAGACGACCGAGGACTATCCTCTTTATGATGGCGCCATTGTCCTTGCCAAGGACGGTCAGATTGTCTCCGCCTACAACAAGGGGGAAGAGTTCAATCCTCATCAGCTGTTCGGCACAAGCTTCGCGATCCAGGTAGCAAAGGCCAATTCCCCAGAGCAGGATCCCATCTTGGCCTTCGTGAAGGCAGGTGACGACATTGCCTTGCTTGGATCGGCAGCGGTACAGCCATACTCGTCCTCCAGCGATGATGAGACCTACAGTGTTCTCAGCTTCTTTAAGATTGTTTCGGACGATGTCGTCGAACAGATTGGCTCGGAATATCAGCTGGCGGATCTGCGTTTGGTCCGCCATCCCCTTCCCTCTCAGCAGCTGTTGAGCGTTCCGCTGCGGGGTCTGGACGGCACAGCGGCCGCCTATCTTGCGTGGCCAAGTCATAAGCCTGGCTCCGCCGTCTACGCCCAAATCCAGCCCTATGTGCTCACCGCAGCCACTTTGCTGTTCGCCTTCTTGGTCTTGATCCTCGTCGGCAGTCGAAAAGAAGCAGCCGCGCTCCGAAAAATGGCTGATAATGCACGCCATCAAGCCACACATGATGGGCTCACCGGGCTTCTAAACAGGAGGGGCCTTCTAGAGAAGCTTGCCGCACCAACGCGTGCGGGCGAGCGGCCGGATGAAAAGCTGACCCTGCATCTCATCGATCTTGATGGCTTCAAGGCCGTCAACGACGCGTGGGGACACGCCGTCGGAGACGAGCTTCTGAAAATGGTCTCGTCGCGACTTCAGGCGCTTCATCCAGAGGCCGCTTTCGCGGCTCGTTTCGGTGGAGACGAGTTTGCCCTGTTGCAGATAGGACCAACGGCCCCGGACTGCTTTGGTGCAGCGATCGTTTCGTCCCTTGCCAAGGCATTTGCGATCGGCGGCCGGACGATCGAGATCGGGGGGAGCGTCGGCCTCGCCACCAAGCCCCCAGCACTTGACCCGCTGGAACTCGTGAGACGGGCAGACATGGCTCTTTATAAAGCAAAGGAGACCGGTCGCGGCCGAGCCTATGCTTATGTGCCGGAACTGGACGCGGAGCGGGAACAGATAGCGAGTTTGGAAGGGCAACTGCGGCAAGCCATTGCGCAAGATGCGATCAAACCGGTCTTCCAACCGCTCATTTCCACAACAACCAACAAGATTTGTGGCGTTGAGGCTCTGGCACGGTGGCAGACAGAGACAGGGTCCGTCGCTCCGGATGTCTTCATTCCGCTTGCGGAACGGTCAGGCCTGATTGATGAATTAGGGATGAAGATCCTGGCAGCGTCTATCCGTGCGGCCGGGCGTTGGGGAAGCCTGGCTCTTTCGGTCAACATCTCTCCTATCCAGATATGCAACCCGAATTTCGTCGAGGATGTTGTCTCCCTACTGGAAAAGGAGAGCTTTGATCCCCGCCGGCTGACTCTCGAAATCACCGAGGGGGTCCTCATCTCCAATCCGGATCAGGCACGCCGGGCGATTAATTCCCTGAAGGCCTCAGGCATTCAGTTCGCACTTGATGATTTCGGCTGCGGTTTTGCAAGCATCGGAGCCTTGCGACAGTTCGGGTTCGACAGGATGAAGCTGGATCGCTCACTCGTGTGGGGCGTCGACGAGCCGGGGCGAGGTTCTGGTATTCTCAGCGCGACCATCGCGCTTGCCGCTGCTCTCAACATTCCCGTCACCGCTGAAGGTATCGAAACTGATCAGCAAGCAAAGGCACTTGGTGCTGCAGGCTGCGATCAACTGCAAGGGTATCTGGTGGGCAAACCGATGCAGACTCATGAACTTGAAACGCTTCTTTCTCAGGATCAGGTGGCTGCGTGAGTTGACGCTACCGGTCGACTAAACGCTTTGCCTGCGAAGGGCTTCAACCGGCCCGCAGTATCGTCCTGCAGCACTTCCATCGGCAGCGCGGGGCTGGCAACCCAGCCCCGTCGCGTTGGGGGCTCACAAGCGGGCTAAGCGGCGTGCCGCGAAACCAGTCCGTTTCGGATCCGCTGCGAACGCACTCGGCGTCTCACCCACCACGTCTCCAGTGGCAAGGTTCAGGATGCCGAGAAAGCGGCTGACGGGGGTGTCGTGGAGAATGGCGTATGAGCTGATATTCTCTTCCAGAGATGCTTCAGCCTTTGCGGGCCTTTTCCATGGCTGCTAAGAGCACATCGCGGTCGCCAATGTGGTTCATCAGGATGAGCGTCAGCCGCGCCCACAGCCTCAGGCTCTCCTCATCGCTAAGGCCGTCATGCAAGCGAACCAGTGCTTCATAAAAACCATCATGATCACCAAGATTCGTGCCGAGGTTCACTGCAGGCATAGCGTCTCTCCCTTGGCACGCCTCAAGGCGGTTCCGACGGCGGCGAAGTTCGGCTGTTGCCACCGCGCCGCAACATATTGATCGGGGCGGACCAGAACGCTAGCGCCGGGCATCAATCCCAGACGCTTCGCCGCCAAGCTGTCAGGCTCCAGTGCAACCAGTCGAACACTTGGGGGTACAGGTTGCTCGCCGCCACAGGCGAGCAGCACGAAATGGTTCCCGAGCTCATCCAGCAACCACCCGCCCGCCAAGGGGGCATCCAGCACCGGCATTCCCGGCGCCACTCCGCCTTCCCATGCATCCTCGTCGGGCGTCGACAGCGGGCTGTCGGCATAGCTGACAGCTGTCGATAACCGCCCCGAGTTCACGAATGGACGGGCAAAGGCATGCTCCTTCGCCAGTTCAAGCACCGCGTCCCGCAGCGCCTGGCTCGCTTTCGACTTCGGTGTCAGGAAGTCGGTCGAGCGGGTCGAGTTTAGGATGTTCTCGTCCGCAGTGGCGACAGCCTCGAGGTTGTAGGTCTCGATCAGGCTTTCATCGGCCTCGCCATTGAGCACCAGATCGAGCTTCCAGCCAAGGTTGTCGGCGTCGGCAAGTCCACCATTGCAGCCACGGGCGCCAAAGGGCGAAACCAGATGTGCCGCATCTCCTGCAAAGATCACGTGGCCGTGCACGAAGCGCGCCATGCGTCGGCACTGGAAGCTGTAGACTGAGTACCACTCGCGTTCGAATTCCAGATTCTCCCCCAGCATGGCTCGAATGAAGGGCTCAACGTTCTCCGGTCGAGTTGCAGCCTCCCGGTCGATGTTCCAGCCAAGCTGGAAGTCCAGGCGCCAGACATCGTCAGGCTGCTTGTGCATCAGCGCGGACCGGCCGGGGTTGAAGGGAGGGTCGAACCAGAACCAGCGCTCCGCGGGCATCTCGTGCTTCATTCGAATGTCTGCGATAAGGAAGTTGTCCTCAAACACTCGCCCCTCGAAGTCGAGGCCCAGCTTGTCGCGCACTGTAGAGCGCGCGCCATCGCAGGCGACGACCCAATCGGCCCTCAGTTTATAGCTGCCGTCAACGGCAGTGACCGTGAGTTCTGCGCCATCATTCCACGCTGTTACTGCGTCCACGGCGTGTCCCCACCGGATATCGATGTTGGGCAAGGCCTGGCAGCCATCCAATAGATACTCTTCGATGTAGTATTGCTGGATGTTGATAAAACCGGGACGCTTCTGATCCTTCACCGGCAGCGTGTCGAACTGGTAGATCGGGTTCTCGCTCGCGCCCCAGAAGACCTTGCCCACGTTCCAGGTCACGCCTTTTTCAACGGCAGCGTCGCCGGCACCGAGCCGGTCGAGAATGTCCAGCGAACGCTTGGAAAAGCAGATCGCTTTGGAGCAATGAGCCACGAAGTCCAGCCGGTTCAGCACGGTAACCGGCTGGCCCCGGCGGCCCAGGTCCAGCGCCAGCGCCAGGCCGACGGGGCCCGCGCCGACGATGACCACCCGCGCCTGGTCGTGCGCGGTCACCGGCGCCGGAGTGGCCCCGATCTCCTTGTAGACCGGGATGCCCGTGACGTTCGCCATGATGTCCTCCCTCGCACGTGTCAGTCCTGAAGCTTGGCCCAAACTTCGCGATCGCGCTCTGCCGTCCAAATGCGCGGATGCTCGATCCCATCGTACTCGTCCCACAGGCGCTGGACGTCGAAGGGCAGGCAATGCTCGAAAATGGGCCAGGACCCGAATTCGGGCGCCAAGGCATCGCGGGTCGCTTCGAAGGCTTCACGCAGGGACCCGCTCGCCTTGTGGACGCGGCCAACATTCTCGATCATGCCGTTGAGGAACTTGCGGGTCTGCTCAACCGCCGCGTCTGTCTCGACCACGCCGCGCGCCACTGCGCCGCGTCCGCCGACCAGGTTCTCAGCCTGATAGGCCTTGACGTTGTCCAGCGTCTTGCCGGCCCATTCGAAGTGATAGGCGTCACCGGTGTACAGCGCGGCTTTGGCCTCGACCAGGTCGCCGGCATAAAGTGTGCGGGTCTTGTCGTGCCAGACCGCAATATCGCCGCCCGTATGGCCGCGGCCCAAGAAGCGCAGCTCCAGCTTGCCGCGATCGCCACCCAGATCGATATCGTATTCGGTATCAAAGGTAATGGTTGGCCAGGTCAGGCCAGGGACTTCTTCAGCGTTCTTGGCCAGGCGCGGCATGCGGCCGAACTCGCTTTTCCAGTCCTGCTCGCCGCGCTCGGCCACGAGATCACGGGAAGCGCCGGACATGATGATGTCGCCCGCATCAAAGGCGCTGGCGCCGAGAACGCGAACAGCATGGTAGTGGGTCAGGATCAGGTAGCGAATGGGCTTATCGGTCTGCTCGCGCAGGATCTTCAGCCAGTCGCGCGAGGCCGAGGGGGTGGCGCGGGATTCGATGGCAACGACAAAGTCCTCGCCCTCGACAGCACCGACATTCGGATCGCCTTCTGCGGTCAGGGCGTAAACACCCTCCCCCAGGATTTCCAAGGTGTCGGTTTTTTGTTTGGTATCGGTCGAAGAGGCAAATGGTTTGCTCATGTTCTCGCTCCCAAGCGTCTACAGTCAAAGCCATTTCTATTGCAACGAACCGCGCCTGTATGTCATTAGTTCTATGGACACACGCTCACGGCGCAGATGAGCAAGAGGTTCGCCGGTTGCACACATTTGGATTGATCGACCCCGATCTGGCGGCGGGTCTTCTCGACACGCGTGACAGTCAGCTGTTTGCGACCCGGCTTCTTGGGATCGCCCGTTGCGCCGCCGGCATCGAAGAATTGTTTGCCTATCGTATCGGCCACGGTGCTCCGCAGGTGCTGGCCTCTGCCAGCAATCTTGGAGACGTCGCCGAACGTGCTGACGCCTACGCCCGACGCTTTCACCACAGCGATCCGGTGGCGAGAGCGCTGCAAGCGACACGACCGGGCAATGGCTTTGTCTGCCGAATCCCGGCCGAAGCGATCAGCTTGGGCGCCTATCGTAGACTTTGCTTTGACCGGCCACAGTTCGCCGAAAAGATCTGCTTTGGCTGGTGCAGGGCTGATGATGCACTCGTTGTATCTTTCTACCAGCGCCGCGATGCCGCCGAGCCGGACATGACGCAGCTGGGCGCACTGGCTCAGCTGGCGATGGCGGGGTTAACGCGCCTTGCCCAAGCTCCCGCGCCGCTCTTGTCCCAGGTGCAGCAGCGCCTGGCGCAGACCCACCCCATCCTTACGGTGCGGGAGCGCGAGATCTGCGCCCGCACCCTGACCGGCCAAACGGCCCGCGCGATCGGTGACGAGCTGGCACTGGGGGTGAGCACCGTCCTCACCTACCGCCAGCGGGCATACCAGAAGCTCGGAATAAAAAAGTCGAATGAGCTCCTGGCGGCGATCATGCGCTGACAAGGACAGCATCACACCCTGTCCTGCAGATCAGGCTCCGCAAGACAGCTCCTGGCGACGTGAAGGGTCGTCACATTCCCACGGGACCTGAGTCCTGCACCACCTGCTCCTGATCGTCGGCGATTGGTCTGCCGCCACGCAACCCTGCAACGGCCGCTCGCGACCGCGGGCACCTCCCATTGGCGCTGGACGTTGAGATCATCATACCAGCTCCACGACGGAGAAGCCTCGAACGCCGTGATCGCACATCGCCTTCTGCGCGCCTTCAAGACAGGAACGGAAGAGGCACGATCTAAGAGACCTCGAGCCTCCTCCCATACCAAAGCCGCTGTCAACCGGCTGGCCGATGATGCCGCTTTGCTGCGTGCGTGACTGACCCGTTCTCTGCCGGATTGTCCCTCAGCTCGTTATCAGTCGGAGCGCTCCAGGAGCCGTGCTAGACCTGTCTTGAAGGCCTGGGCATCCTCACCCAGCAGCGCGAGCAAATCCATTTGAAAGCCATCTGCGACGTGAGCGAGCCTCTTCATCAACTCCTCGCCCTGCGGGGTCAGCTGTAGAACGATCAGCCGACGGTCCTTGCCATGGCCGGACTTGGCGACATAGCCCGCCTCCTGCAGTCGGGACGCGGCGCGGCTGACTACCGACTTGTCGAGGTGAACCCGCTGCGTGATGTCGCGCACGCTGACAGCTCCCGAGTGGCCAAGATGCGCCAGAACGCGCCATTCGGGGACGCTAAGGCCTGCCTCGGCCGCGTAGCGGGCGGCGAAGCGGCTGCTGATCTCGGCCGCTGCGATAGATAACCGGTAGGGCAAAAACTGGTCCAGTTGGAATGACATCGCGATCTCCTCGCAGAAGGATCACCAGAAAACCGTTGCGGATGCAACAGATTGACTCCGTTTCACCTGCAACGGTATAAATGTTGCAAGCACAACGAGTTTGGAGGAGGAGCGCTGTGACGATCTATGACCTGCCCCGCGGGATGATCCGCGCTACGGGATCAACCGGCCCGCACGACGGCTACATGCCAGGTTTCGGCAACGACTTCGAGACAGAGGCTCTCCCGGGCTCCCTGCCGCAGGGCCAGAACAGCCCGCAGAAATGCAACTACGGGCTTTATGCCGAGCAGCTGTCCGGCACTGCCTTCACCGCCCCGCGCGGCCAAAACGAGCGGACCTGGTGCTACCGCATCCGCCCCTCGGTCCACCACACGGGCCGCTTCACGCCCATCGAGGTGCCGCGCTGGAAGACCGCGCCGAACGTGCTGACGAACGTGACCAGCCTTGGCCAGTACCGGTGGGACCCGATCCCGGTGCCGGACGAAGACCTAACCTGGATCACCGGAATGCGCACCATCACCACGGCCGGCGACGTAAACATCCAGGTCGGGATGGCCAGCCACGTCTACCTGGTCACGCGCTCCATGGAGGACGAGTACTTCTTTTCCGCCGACAGTGAACTGCTGGTCGTCCCGCAGGAAGGCCGGCTGCGCTTTTGCACCGAACTGGGTGTCATCGACCTCGAGCCGAAGGAGATCGCCATCCTCCCGCGTGGCCTCGTCTACCGCGTCGAGGTGCTGGAGGGTCCAGCGCGTGGCTTTGTCTGCGAGAACTACGGCCAAAAGTTTGATCTGCCGGGCCGCGGCCCCATCGGGGCGAACTGCATGGCCAACCCGCGCGACTTCAAAAGTCCTGTTGCGGCTTTCGAGGACCGTGAAGTGCCGAGCCGCGTCGTCATCAAGTGGTGCGGTCAGTTCCACGAGACCCGTATTGGCCACAGCCCGCTGGACGTGGTCGCCTGGCACGGCAACTACTGCGCCTACAAATACGACCTGCGGACCTACTCGCCCGTCGGCGCGATCCTGTTCGATCACCCCGACCCGTCGATCTTCACCGTCTTGACCGCACCTTCGGGACAAGAAGGCACGGCCAACATCGACTTCGTGCTGTTCCGCGAGCGCTGGATGGTGGCCGAGCACAGCTTCCGCCCGCCATGGTATCACAAGAACATCATGTCGGAGATGATGGGCAACATCTATGGCATCTATGACGCCAAACCAAAGGGCTTCCAGCCGGGCGGCATCAGCCTGCACAACTGCATGCTGCCGCATGGCCCCGACCGCGATGCCTTCGAGGGCGCCAGCAACGCCGAGCTGAAAGCCGAAAAACTCGACAACACCATGTCCTTCATGTTCGAAACGCGGTTCCCGCAGCACCTCACTGAATTCGCTGCACATGAGGCGCCGATGCAGGAGGAATATATCGATGTCTGGAACCAGCTGGAGAAGAAGTTCGACGGCACGCCCGGTGTGAAATGAGCGGCGAGCGGTGCGGGCTCTGCCGGCGCCGCTCCGAGCTTTCACCTGACGTGCGACCGTCAGACCGCACGGTTCGCAGCTCCTGCCATACTGAACTACTCCGGCACCGGCACCAGCACATCAATTATCGCCTCGGCCAATCGGGCAGAATGACCCGCTTTCTCCTGGCTGCAGGCCTGTCTGGAGAGGAGCCGATTGCCCGGATTGTCCAGCTATCCCTCGTGGGCGTGGCAGGTCCGCGCATCCGGCGCTGTTGGGCAGGCGCCTGCCCGTGCTTGTTTGACTGCCATTCATCGCGGTCTTGCCGCTCATGATCCTGGGTCAGCTTGTCTGGCACTTCGATCAACGCACGGGAGTCAGAAATTTATTGCAAATGAAACGATCCGCCGTTAGTTTCATTTGCAACCTTTCGGGAAGCCCTCGGATGCGTTTGGAGACTTTTGAAGAGGCACCCAATGACCGACCCGTCCTTACGCAGCTGGGTGGCTGCTGCAAACGATGCTGCCTGTGATTTCCCCATCCAGAACCTGCCTTATGGCGTGTTCTCCGTGGGCGGGCAGGCACCACGTTGCGGGGTCGCGATTGGCGACATGATCCTTGATCTCGGGGACTGCGAGGCACGGGGGCTGCTGGACGCCCAGGGCGCATTTGGACGGCCGGCTCTAAATGATTTCATCGAACAAGGGCGCGGCACCTGGGATGACATCCGCGCCAAAATGACGGCTTTGCTTGCCGAAGATGGCGACCGCAGCCTGCCGCTGGTGCCGATGGCCGACGCCACGCTGCACCTGCCGATCCGGGTGAGCGAATTTACCGACTTCTACGCCTCCAAGAACCACGCCTTTAACGTCGGCGTCCTGTTTCGAGGCCCCGACAACGCACTACCCCCGCAATGGACCCATATGCCGATCGGCTACAATGGCCGCGCCTCCTCGGTTGTGGTGTCGGGCACCCCGATCCACCGCCCGATGGGCCAGACCAAGGGCGACAACGGCCCGGTCTGGACCGCCAGCCGCCGGCTCGACCTGGAGCTTGAACTCGGTGCCATTGTCGGCGCCAACAGCCAGATGGGCCAACGCATCAGCATGGCAGATGCCGAGGACATGATCTTCGGCTATGTCCTTCTCAACGACTGGTCGGCGCGCGACATTCAAGCCTGGGAGTACCAGCCTCTTGGCCCCTTCCAAGCCAAGGCGCTCGGCACGACGGTCAGCCCGTGGATCGTCACGCAGGCGGCCCTGGAGCCGTTTCGCAGCGCAGGGGCCGAGCGAGACAACCCTCTGCTGCCCTATCTGCAAGAGGATCGGCCAGGCTTCTACGATCTGACGCTCGGGTGGACCATGAACGGCACGAGGATGGCACAGACGAACTATAACGTGATGTACTATTCGTCGGCCCAGCAGTTGGCGCATCACGCGGTGTCTGGCTGCCCTATGCGGGTGGGTGATCTTTTGGGGACCGGCACCATCTCGGGGCCCACCCTGGACCAGACGGGGGCGCTGCTGGAGATGACACAAGGCGGCAAGAGCCCGGTCCGGGTCGGCGCAGCGGAGCGCACCTTTATCGAGGATGGCGACGAGGTCGGGCTCTATGGCTATGCGCAAGGCAATGGCTACCGCATCGGCTTTGGCCCCTGTATCGGCAAGATCCTTCCGGCGCAGGAGTGAGGGCGCCATGTCCGTAACGACGCCGAGCCCGGTTCTGCACGACTACTGGCGCTCCTCCGCCTCCTACCGCGTCCGGATCGCGCTGAACCTCAAGGGCATCAGCTTTGACCGGGTGCCGGTGGATCTGGTGGCCGGGGACCACCGCCACCCGCAGCATCTTGCGGTCAACCCGCAAGGGTTGGTGCCGGCGCTGGAGATCGACGGGCTGGTCCTGACGCAGTCCCTGGCGATCCTCGAGTATCTGGAGGAGAGCCGGCCG
>DASYHX010000013.1:0-6103 GCA_035998065.1 Pseudorhizobium sp. | reverse complement strand
GACGGCGAGGATGGCCGTGACGAGATGGCCGAACTGGAAGAGCGCATCTCCAAGACGAAGCTGTCCAAGGAGGCCCGCGAAAAGGCGGATGCCGAAATGAAGAAGCTTCGCCAGATGAGCCCGATGTCGGCGGAAGCGACCGTGGTGCGCAACTATCTCGATTGGCTGCTCTCCATCCCGTGGAGCAAGAAGTCGAAAATAAAGACCGATCTGAATAACGCCGAAAAGGTGCTTGAGCTCGATCACTTCGGACTGGAAAAGGTCAAGGAGCGCATCGTCGAGTATCTTGCCGTTCAGGCACGGGCCACGAAGATCAAGGGCCCGATCCTCTGCCTCGTAGGTCCGCCCGGCGTCGGCAAGACCTCGCTTGCCCAGTCGATTGCCAAGGCGACCGGCCGCGAATACGTGCGCATGGCGCTCGGTGGCGTCCGTGACGAAGCCGAGATTCGTGGTCACCGGCGCACCTATATTGGCTCGATGCCCGGCAAGGTCATCCAGTCGATGAAGAAGGCGAAGAAGTCCAACCCGCTCTTCCTTCTCGACGAGATCGACAAGCTCGGCCAGGATTATCGCGGCGATCCGTCGTCGGCTCTTCTGGAAGTGCTTGATCCGGCGCAGAATTCGACCTTCATGGACCATTATCTGGAGGTCGAATACGATCTGTCGGATGTGATGTTCATCACGACGGCGAACACGCTGAACATCCCGGCACCGCTGATGGACCGCATGGAGATCATCCGGATCGCAGGCTACACGGAGGACGAAAAGCGTGAGATCGCCAAGCGTCACCTTTTGCCGAAGGCAATCAAGGAGCACGCGTTGCAGCCGAACGAGTTTTCGGTTTCCGACGATGCCCTGATGGCGGTGATCCAGCAGTACACCCGTGAAGCGGGCGTGCGTAACTTCGAGCGCGAACTCATGAAGCTTGCCCGCAAGGCGGTGACTGAGATCATCAAGGGCAAGACCAAGACGGTGGACGTGACGGCCGCCAACATCCACGACTATCTGGGTGTTCCGCGTTTCCGCCATGGCGAAGCCGAGCGCGAGGATCAGGTTGGTGTCGTCACAGGCTTGGCCTGGACCGAGGTCGGCGGCGAGTTGCTGACGATCGAAGGCGTGATGATGCCCGGCAAGGGCCGCATGACGGTGACCGGCAATCTGCGCGACGTGATGAAGGAATCGATCTCGGCCGCGGCGTCCTATGTCCGCTCCCGCGCTGTCGATTTCGGCATCGAGCCGCCGCGGTTCGACAAGTCCGACATCCACGTGCACGTGCCGGAAGGTGCGACACCGAAGGATGGTCCTTCTGCCGGTGTCGCCATGGCAACAGCGATCGTTTCGATCATGACCGGAATCCCCGTCGACAAGAACGTCGCTATGACGGGTGAGATCACTCTGCGTGGCCGCGTGCTGCCGATCGGCGGACTTAAGGAGAAGCTGCTTGCGGCACTTCGTGGTGGCATCAAGAAGGTTCTGATCCCGGAAGAGAACGCCAAGGATCTGGCTGAGATTCCGGACCATGTGAAGAACAACATGGAAATCATCCCCGTCTCGCGCATGGGTGAAGTGATCGAGCATGCCTTGATCCGCAAGCCTGAGCCTATCGAATGGGACGGCTCCATCGAGACGCCAGTTGTCGCCACCGTTGAAGGAGTTGACGAGACAGGAAGCGCCATCGCCCACTAAGGGTTGTGCTTTCGGTCATGCCAAATTGGCACGATCCCCAAAAAAGCCGGCGGAAAAGCCGGCTTTTTTGTGAAAATGATGCGATACCCCTTGTTTTTCGGGCTTTCTGAGCGCTTGTGACTTGCGAAGGTTCGATGGGGACTTAATGTCGGACCCGATTTAACTTGAGTCGTTTCAATACCGTTTGAAAGGGGTGGAAACATGAACAAGAATGAACTGGTTGCCGCAGTTGCGGAAAAGGCTGGCCTTTCCAAGGGTGACGCCGCTTCGGCTGTTGACGCCGTATTTGACACTGTTCAGTCGGAACTGAAGAATGGCGGCGATATCCGTCTTGCCGGTTTCGGCAGCTTCTCCGTTTCCCGTCGCGAAGCATCGAAGGGCCGCAATCCGTCGACCGGCGCCGAAGTTGACATCCCGGCACGCAACGTGCCGAAGTTCTCGGCCGGCAAGGGCCTGAAGGACGCAGTCAACAACAAGTAAGGCTTTGCCGCTTGTCGTCTTGGAAGGCCCGGAGTTGTCCGGGCCTTTTTTCGTTCTGGTGGCGGTTGTTTTTCAGCGCCTTCTAACGTGAGCGGGATGTCATCTCTCTGTCACGCACCTGCCGCACAAGCGCCCTTGTTCGCTTCATGGACAGGAGGGTTTCTCATGAGAATTTCCGTACGCGCCGCACTGACTGCGGCATTGCTTGCTTCCGCTGCACTTCCCGCATCCGCCGAGCCGGTCTTCAACCGCATCGCGTCGTTTCCCGTCGCTTCCAACCTGCCGACCGACAAGGAAAAGCTGACGACGACGTCGGCTGAGATCATCACCGCTTCCGAAGACGGCAACACATTGATCTACTCCGACAGCCCGCTTGGCGGCATCGGCTTCATCGATATCACCGATGCCAGGGCGCCGAAGGTTGCCGGCGCGCTGATGATGGATGGCGAACCCACTTCCGTCACCGTTGCCGGTTCCAAGGTTCTGGTTGCTGTCAACACGTCCGAAAGCTTCGTGAAGCCGTCAGGCAAGTTCGTTGTCGTCGATCTGGCATCGAAGTCGATCGAAGCTAGCTGCGATCTAGGTGGACAGCCCGACTCGGTTGCCATCTCCGGCGACGAGAGCTTTGCAGCGATCGCGATCGAGAACGAGCGCGACGAAGATCTCAACGACGGCGAAATCCCGCAGATGCCTGCCGGCGACCTGGCGATCATCACGCTGAAAGACGGCGTTGCGGATTGCGGCTCGATCAAGCATGTCGATGTGACTGGCCTGGCCGATGTTGCAGGCGACGATCCGGAGCCGGAATTTGTCGCGATCAACAGCCTCGGCGAGATCGCCCTGACGCTTCAAGAAAACAATCACATCGCCATCATCGACGTCAAGACGGGCGAAGTGAAGACCCACTTCTCCGCCGGTACGGTTGATCTTGACGGCGTCGACACCAAGTCGGACGGTGCGCTGAAGTTCACTGACAAGCTGGAAGATGTTGCCCGCGAGCCGGATGCCCTGAAGTGGTTGGACGACGACCGTTTCGTGGTCGCCAACGAAGGCGACTACAAGGGTGGATCGCGCGGCTTCACGATCTTCGACAAGACTGGGAAGGTACTTTACGAATCCGGTCCGTCGCTCGAGCTGGCGATTGCGCAGATCGGTCATTTCCCGGACAAGCGCGCCAAGTCGAAGGGTATCGAGCCTGAGGGTTTGGAAGCCGCGACCTTCGGCGATCAGAGGTATTTCTTCGTCATGAGCGAGCGCTCGTCGATCGTCGCCGTCTACAGGGACACTGGCGCCGAGCCGGAACTGGTGCAACTGCTGCCTTCGGGCATATCGCCGGAAAGTGCGATCGCCATCCCGGCCCGCAACCTGCTGGCGACCTCTAACGAGGCCGATCTCGGTGAAGATGGCGGCGCCCGCTCGCACGTGATGCTCTACGAACTAGCGGAAGGCGAAGCAGCCTATCCGATGATCCAGTCCGCCATGGTCGACGGTGCGCCGATCGGCTGGGGTGCACTGTCCGGTCTCGTCGGCGATGCCGAAAAGGCCGGCACGCTCTACGCCGTCAACGACAGCTTCTATGGCGCGCAGCCGACGATCTTCACGATCGACGCAACCCAGAAGCCGGCCATGATCACATCGGCGCTTCCGGTGACCCGCGGTGGTGCCGCGGCGCAGAAGCTCGACATCGAAGGCATTGCGCTCGACGGCAAGGGTGGGTTCTGGCTAGCCTCCGAAGGCGACCCGGCCAAGCTCACCGGCCACGGCATCTACAACGTCGATACCCAGGGCGCGATCAAGTCGGAGATCGGTTTCCCGGTCGAACTGCTCGCAGGCCAGACCCGCTTCGGCCTCGAAGGCATCACCTCCGTCGGTACCGGCGATAACATGACGCTCTGGATGGCCGTCCAGCGCGAGTGGAAGGACGATGGTAAGGGCAGCGTCAAGCTGATCTCCTACAAGCCTTCATCCAAGGAATGGGGCGCCGTCCGCTATCCGCTCGAAAAGGCAGAGAGCGGCTGGATCGGCCTGTCGGAAATCACCGCCCGCGGCGATTACGTCTACATCGTCGAGCGCGACAATCAGATTGGCGACAATGCCAAGCTGAAGAAGCTCTATCGCGTTGCGATCGCGGACCTTAAGCCCGGCAAGATCGGCGAGGAACTGCCCACGGTCACCAAGGAAGAAGTTCATGACTTCCTGCCCGACCTGAAGGCGGCGACCAACGGCTACGCGGTCGACAAGCTGGAAGGCTTTGCCTTTGACGCCTCCGGCAAGGCCTATGCAGTCACCGACAATGACGGGGTCGACGACTCTTCGGGCGAGACCCTGTTCTGGCAGGTCCCACTCAACCTTACGAACTGAGGCGAATGGATGAAACGAAAAGGCCGGGCGGCAGACCCGGCCTTTTCTCTTGCTTACGCAGTTTATGATTTTACCAGCGCTGGTGGACGTGCGGCGCGACCAGCCGCGCATAGATCTCCTTGGTCGCCGTCATGACGTCGTCGGACATAGCCGCAAGATCGGCAGCCGCCGCATTGGATCGCGCCTGCTCCGCACTACGCGCGCCGGGGATAACGACAGTGACGGCCTCGTTCATCAGGATCCACTTTAGCGCAAAGGCGGCCATGGACGCCCCCTGCGGCACCAGCTTTCGGACCTCTTCGACCGCCTGGAGACCAACCTCGAAAGGCACCCCGGCAAAGGTCTCGCCGACATCGAAGGCTTTCCCATGCCGGTTGAACTGGCGATGGTCGTCGGCTTCGAAGCGGGTGTCCCTGGTGATCTTGCCGGACAGCAGGCCGCTCGCAAGCGGGACGCGGACGATGACGGCGACGTTCTTACGCTTGGCTTCCTTGAAGAATAGGTGTGCAGGGCGCTGTCGGAAGATATTGTAGATGATCTGGATGCTGACGACGTCGGGATACTCGATCGCCTTCAGGGCCTCCTCAACCTTCTCGACGCTGACGCCGTAGTTGCGGATCTTGCCGGCCTTGCGCAGGTCGTCCAGCGCACCGAAGACCTCCGGTCGGTAGAGAACCTCCGTCGGCGGGCAGTGGAGCTGGACGAGATCAAGACTGTCGGCGCCGAGGTTCGTGAGGCTGCGGTCGATGAAGCTCTCGAGGTTCGCCTTGGTGTATCCTTCCGTCTTGTGGGGGTTGAGGCGCCGGCCAGCCTTGGTTGCTACCATCGGTCGGCTACCGCCGCGACCGTCGAGCACGCTACGGATGATCTTCTCCGAGCGCCCGTCACCATAGACGTCGGCGGTGTCGATGAAGGTCACGCCGGCGTCGAGCGCGGCATCGAGCGCCGCGCGTCCCTCAGCCTCGCTGATATCACCCCATGAACCACCGATCTGCCAGGCGCCGAAGCCGATCTCGCTCACGGTGAAGGATGTGCGGCCGAATGCATGCTGTCTCATTATCTTCCTCCTGATGCCTATCCACAGGCCTGTCCGGTGGGTGCTTTCGCCATGCCCGCCAATTGCCTAGAAGTCCTGCTCAGGTGACATAACAAAAGCAAGCGATTCGATGTCCTCCTTCTCCTTCGTCCATGCTGCAGACCTCCACCTCGGCAGTCCCTTGCATGGGCTGGCGATGAAAGACGCTGGGGTGGCGGAGTTGTTCATGGAGGCAAGCCGGAAAGCTTTCACGGCACTCGTCGATCAGGCGATCGAGCGGCAGGTTGATTTCTTCCTGGTTGCCGGCGACGTCTATGACGGCGACTGGAAGGACAACAAGATCGGCCTCTTCTTCAACAGGGAAGTGGCGCGGCTGGAGAGGGCAGAAATCGCGGTCTTTCTCCTCAAGGGAAACCACGACGCCGAAAGTGTGATCACGAGAACGATCACCCTGCCGAAGAATGTGCGCGAGTTTCCCGTCAACAAGGCCGGCACCTTTACGCTTGACCACCTGAAGGTGGCGCTGCACGGACAAGGGTT
>DASYHX010000063.1:0-9985 GCA_035998065.1 Pseudorhizobium sp. | reverse complement strand
CGGGGATTGCTGCTGCCGACGGCCACTTGAAAGCTCTCCGCAGCCTCTAGCGGCCGGTTGAGGTCCATCAGGCACCAGCCGCGGGCAAGTGCCGCCGCCGGCGGGAGCCGGGACAGATTGACCGGACCGGAGCACGGCCGGGCACGAGCAGTTCCAGAAACAGCGTTGGCTTCAACTCTGAGCGGACGGGCCGTCTGTGGCAAAAGAGCGGCAGCTCGCTGCGGCGGCGAGGCTTGTCGAGCTGGCGGCACGCTCCTTGACGTGCGGTTCTCGCTCGCGGCATTTGCCGGAGCAACAGCCAGATCGGCGATGCGCGGCGATTTTGATGCCCACTGCTTCTGGATGTCCGAAAATCCTGTGCCGTCGTTCAGCTGAAGCCGCGTAAGGGCGAGACCATAGGCGGAAGCCTCATCCTCTGCAGACCACTCAAGAGCCGTTTCAAACCATTGTGCAGCAGTCTGCGGTTGCTCGAACGCCCGGGCATACCAGCCAAATTGTTGAGCCGAGGGTGCATAGTGCTCCGCAATGACGGCGCTGGCCATTCTGCTCAGCACGTCGTCCTCGATAACCGGCGCGGGATCAGATGCCAACAGGTTCGCCGTCGCGGCCAGATAGGTCGCCGTGGCATCCTCTGAAGCGTCGCGCCACGGGTAAAGGACATCCTCCGCCTCCGCCGGCTTGCCTTGCTCAAGCAAGGCAAGCGCCAATCCCTGCGAACTGTTGGCGCTGTCTTCCAGATCACGGGAGCGCCTGAACCAGGTTGCCGCCTCGTCTGCGTTGTCTCGCCGAAGATGATACCATCCCAGCAAGAGAGCATCTGATGCGGACCTCTCGGTGGTAGCCCGTGATTCTACCAGCTCCAGATATTGGGGCGCGAGCTCCAGTGTCGGCTCGTCGTTCGCCTGTGCCACGAAGCGGCGTGCGAGATCGTCTCGGATGCTGTCGAACTCGGACCCTCCGCCCGGGTCTTCCCGCTCGAATGCGAACAACGGCTGGACGCGAGCATAGGGTAGGGCAGCGGCAGCCTTCTGCATCGTCGCGAGACGCTCGGCCGCATCCGTGCAGTTGGTGAGGATATAGCTATAAGCATCGACTGCGCGCTGCGGTCGCTCGGTGGCTGCAAAGGCTTCGGCGATGCGCCACAAGACGTCGACTTCACTGCAGTTGAGAAGCTGGGGGTTGGCGGCACCCACATCGATGACGGTCTGATATTGTGCTAGCTCGGAAGCGTTCACCAATCGGCTTCGCGCCTCTGCGATTTCCAGGCGCTCGATCAGGTCGCGTGGAGGTTCCCACCCCGCCTCCTCTGCCCGCCGCTCTACAATCGCCTTTCTCACTTCGGCGTGACGGCCCTCGGCATAAAGCTGCCACATCGCGTCCAACTCGGGATCGGCATTTTGAGGGATGGCGAGCGGATCGGCAGGGGGCGTCCAATCGGGATAAAGTTGTCGAAGGCGCGCGAGCTCGGCAGCAAGACGTTCGGTGTCACCTTGCGCGGCAAAATAGCGAAGCGCCGTCTCGTCCACCTCGGAACGTTGCTCCTGAGGCTCGGCCTCTACCGCCTCCGTTGTAGAGGTGGAATTGTCACTATCGACTTGGGAAAGCTGGAAGGGAACGATGGGAGCCTTCGGCCTCACTCGCTCGCCCCTCGAAGGCAATTGCCGCAGCGCCTGGATTTCCCGCGCCATGCTGTCGAAGCCGGTCGTCTTCGACCGATGATCTGCCGACTTTGTTTCGGCGTGTTCGATCCCAGCGGCGTCTGCGTCGGCTACGGGCGACCAGACGAGGGAGAGGGGCGGCGTGTTCGACTGCGTGACGAACAGGCCGGCGGACACCGCAGCGGAGACCATCAATATCGACAGCTTCACAGACAAGAGGGGTGCTTCTCCAAAACATAAGCCATGCCGAGCAAATGAAGGGTTGCGGGATAATAGAACTCCGACGTCAACTCACGCGCAGCGGCAGGCACGCTCGTCCCTTCGTTAACACAGGCCAGAATATGCTTAACGAATTGATAACCCGGATCCTCGAGCCGTTCCTTAGGCTGGCCGCTCGACAAATCAAATGTTGCCGGCAACCCGTTGTCCAGCGTCATGCTCCCCACCAGCTGCGCTGCCAGCGCCCGATGATCTGCCGAAGCACGCAGGAGGTAGAGCGGGATGCGGATGGCGTTGTAGCCGAACTCGCTGGGAAAGCCCTCCGCTGGTTTGGGCTGCCGCGCAAGGCTTACCCACTCCGCGGGAAGGCCGCGCGGCCCGAATTTCAACGTGTGAAGCAATGCCTCTGCGTCTTCTTGGAGCCTCGTCCAATGGGCGGAAGGCGCAAGGACTGCCATGACCGGGAACACCTCGAAGATCCAGTAGGATGGATTAACGACGGGCCCGTCAGGGCGATCTGTGGCGTCGAATCCGTCGGCGGCAGGGAGAAGCAACACGCGTCCCCCCCGCTCGACGACAACGCGCTTGAGAAGCGCGCGCGCGACCCCTGCGGCGCTTTGCAGGTAGTCGTTGCGGTCCCACGCCGCCCCCGCCATCGCAAGGGCGTAGGCAATCAGGAGATCACCGTCTGAGGCATTGTTCAGGTCCGTTACGCGGGGCTCTGCAACGGGATCCCACTTCCAGGCCACAAGCCCATCGTCGCGGATCATCAATTCGGTCTTCGTGAAAGACCAGATTTGCTCGAAGTCGGACGGGCTGTCGGCAAGGAAGGCGAGGAGAAGCCCGTAGCCTTGACCCTCGCTGTGGCTGATGCCACCGTTTGCGTTGTCGACGACGCGGCCTGATGGGTCGAGGAAGCGCTCCTTATAGGTCTGCCAGAGCGATGCCTCCAGCGAGCCTTGTTGGGCGGCAGCGGGTGCCGCAGATATCAGCGCCGCGAGGAGTACCAGTTCCGCCACATACCGGCCAATCATCTACGCCTCCCGATCCAGTGGAGCAGAGTAGCGGTCGTGATCCCGAGCAGGCAAGATGCCACTACCAGTAACAGGGCATAGGACAGGAGGTTGCTGGAGAGCCAGTTGGCGGCGATCAGCCGATAATTGCTGACTGACGGGTCTATCGTAGGGAGAAAAGACAGTTTGCGCGCTTCCTGTACGGTGGCCTCATCCGTGGCACGCGAATAGCTGAAAATGCGGCCTTCAACCTGCTGCCAGACGGACTGGCGTGCAAGTTCATTGGTCGCCAGCTTCAGTTCCTGTGCGTTCGGAGCAGTAAGAACCGTCCAAATCCCACCGTTAAGCCCCGGGCCTTGAGCCAACAGGAGGTCCTCGTCATCCGCGGGTTTATACGTGGGTTCGCCGCTTGGCAGGAAGCGGAGCGCATTTTCGCTAACGTCTAGCTTTGCCCGCAGCCAATCCCGTAAAAGTGCCAGGTTTTTCTCGATGAATCCACCTTGCAGGCGACTACGCCAATCCTCCAAGGTGAGAGATTGGTTTCCCGACACTTCACGTTCCGTGTCGGAGAGTTTCCAAGTGGCGGCAAGATCAGGATCAAGATTCAGCTGCGTCAGGACGTTCACCGGAAGCTGCCCCGCCGCACCGATATATATCGCGTTGCGCCCCCCCACGGCATTGGCCGCAGAAACCGGTTCCAGTGCAAGCGGCGCACCAGAGACCTGGGCCATCTTGCCGAAGAAGGTCGCTGCAGCCGACAGCATGGCGGCATCGATCCGGTCCATGTACAAGGCGGTCGGCTCCTGTTGCCTGCTATAGGGAGCACCCGTTCCGGCCAGTGCCGCGAGATTGGGTGTCTGGCCGATCCGCGCGTAAGGGGGAACGTAGAGGGCGGATGTTTCGAACAGCGCAAATCGCGCGTTGTTGGATGCTTCGCTGGCCGGAGTGCAGGCAGCGTCGGCATCGGAAGGCAGAACCGCCTCTAACTCTATCCGATTGATGCCAGCAGTCAGATGCCTCATCGTCACGCGAATGGGAGCCTGACGCAGGATGCCGCCTCCGTCCTCATAGATGGGCGTGGTTGAGGCGATGTTCCCGTTGACATAGACGTCGATATGGCTTCCAGCCGCAACGGACCCACCGTAAGCAGCGTCGAGAAGCAACATGGTCTCCCCATAGGCGCCGGCGTAGAAGTCGGACGGCACCGCGATGTCGAAGCCTGTACGGAAGCGTCTTCCGGAAAATTCCGTGGTTGGTATGCCCAGTTGCGCAAAGGTGAACGTTTCTCCCCCAAATACGAACGGTGCGGTACGGCCCGTCCAGCGCTCGCTAGACATCGACTCGCGGCGCAGCGCAGGCGACCTCGAAACCGGCGCGACGAACGAGTCGATCGCGCTGGTGACGGCAGACCATGTGGGTCCGGTAACCACCACCAACGGGCCGCCCCCGTCTGAAGTCTGCGTAAGGGCAATGGCCGGGCCGGTTTCAGCGCCTGGAGGCAGGGAGGGAACGACATCGGAGAGTTCGGCTGCCGTGCCAACGGCGACCGTCAGTTGCCCCGCGTGCTGGTTCTGCGGCATCTGCTGCTCGAACGTGAACTGCGGATTTGGCATCCCGTTCATCACCGCCAACCCCTGCGAGAGCCGGAGCAATGGCGCCAGTTGCTCTGTGGAACCGATGGCAGGGACGATCAACTGAAAAGTCGTGTGCCCCTCGGCATCCGTTGCCAGCGAACGTACGGCCTCTGCCGGAGAACTGCCGCTTCTCAGGCTTGGTGCGAATGTGATGAACGATCCGCCGCTGTCTACTTCGGTCCAAAGATCATAGGTCGAGCGGATGTCGCAATCGGTTCGATGCCTCTGCTCAGCCGCCAGCTGCAAGTCGTTGTTGCCAGGACGAAGCAGCCCGGGCGGGATCCTCCACTCTACCGTTCGTAGCCCGTTCGGCGACCTGATCTGCTCGTCGCCGATGCGCCTGTTGTTGATGGAAAGCGAAAGCGTTGATGCCTCCGGCGCGACTACGATCGCGTTCCGATACGCCAGCGACACCGATTGCGCGGCTTCTGCCTGTTCCGCCGTCAGATAAAGCGACCACGCGTTTCGGCTGTGCTCGCCAGTTAACGCCAAGCTTTCGGAAGGAATAATGTAGCGCCGAGTCACCGCCTCTGGGACCTCTGAATCGGGAGGCGGGCTTGGCGGAAGTCCCGGCTGCTGCTGCGACGTGGGCGCCTCCGCTCCGCGCTGCGGGTCAATTCGATCCTCGGCAGGCGGCTTCGCGGGTGAAACGTCCGGTGGGGATGCAGGCTGAGGTTCGGCGCGGTTTGGTCGTGGCATCCGCGGAACGGGTTCCGGCGAAGCAGGCCTCTCAGGCGACATATCGAAGGGCGCTGGCGGTGCCTGGGCGATGCTGGACACGCATTGCCCTAGGAATGTGATGGCAACGAGAGGCGCAAGGGGCAGACGTATCATGAAGTCCCCCTTTGTCCCGATGCCGTGCGGCTTCCGCGTTTGCTGAGGAAGTAGGCCAAGCCGCGGCTGGTCTGGTAGAGCGCCACACCAAGAAAGACGATGCTGCCTTTCACCAGGCCCGGGTTCTTGCGGCGAGACTCCTGAAATTGCGACCACTGTTGCGAATTCGCGAAAATAAGGTCGGCGATCCACCTGTGGTCGAGCGGGCCGGCTGGCTGATATTGGCAGCCGATCACGGTCAAGTCGCCTGAGGACTCGATGCTGCGGATGACGATGGGGAGCGTTTGGTTTGCCTTGCTTCCGTGCGGCTGGAACTGAAGCAGGGCCTCCTTGCCTTTCTCGGCGCCTTTGACCTGCCTGGAAAAGATATGAACCTGTGCGCCCCCTACGGACACGTCCTCGATGGAGGCAATATAAGGGTGCTCGTCCACAATCACCTCGCATCGCCGCTGCAGCTTGACGCGGCGTGACGAAGCTCTCTCTCCCCGCTCAGCGACAACACCTAGCGCACAACCGGCCATGATGAGATTGAGAACGTTCCAGCCGGCGACGACGAGCGTGATGTCCGCCTTATAGGGTTCGGTGTAAATGCGATAAGCTGCAAAGCCCGTTGCAAGGAGAAGCAGCGCAAAGATGACGAAGAAGGGCCGGCTGATCTCCGAGAGGCGGCTGACCGCGATGGATTCGTCCTTCGCCGTCACCTTGAAGGTGGGCTTGCGAGGATTGAGCACGACGGAGATCACCGCTGGCAGAAGGTGGATCGTTTGAACGTATTCGTAGAGTTCCGAAATCCATGGCCAACGGAAGAAGCCGTACAAATAGTTCTGCATCATCAGGTTCACGATCAGGTAGGACAGCGTGTAAGCGAGGAAATCGCTACCGGACGCGATGAAGATCTGCAGGTCGAAGAGCAGATAGAAGAGCGGGGCGAACAAGAAGGTCGCGCGGGTGAACGGAAAGAGCCAGAAAAGAGTCGAAGACATGTAGCAGAGCCGCTGGGGGAGCGTCAGGCCGCGCTTGAACAGCGGAAACCGGAACCGCAGGATCTGCATCATTCCCTGGGCCCATCGGCTGCGCTGCCCGATGAAGCTCGCAAATGTCGCCGGCTGCAGTCCGGCAATCAATGGCTTGTCCACGTAGACGCTGTTCCAGCCGGCGCTGTGGAGGGCAAGCGCCGTTTCACAATCTTCGGTTATGCTCAGGCCCGAGAAGCCTTCCGTCTGTTCCAGCGCCCGCCGCCTGAGCACCGCAGCGGAGCCGCAGAAGAAGGCAGCATTCCATTTGTCGAGACCACGCTGGATGATCCCGTAGAACATCTCGTTCTCGCTCGGCATCGTGTCGAAGGTACGCAGGTTCCGCTCCAACGGATCGGGATTGATGAAGAAATGCGGCGTTTGGACGAGGAAAAGCTTCGGATCCTCCCCGAAGTAGCCCACCGTTTCGCGCAGGAAATCCCGCGCCGGTGCATGATCGGCGTCAAAAACGGCGATCAGCTCGCCTTTGGAGTGCGCGAGGCCATTGTTCAGATTGCCGGCCTTGGCGTGTTCGTTTCGCTCGCGGGTCAGGTAGCTCGCCCCCAAGACCCGGCAAAGCTCCGACAACTCCTGATGCCGTAGCCTTGCTGCCTCAGCCGAAGCGACGTCAGTTGAGCTCCGCTTCTGGATCGTGCCACCGTCATCCAGCAGCCAAACGTGCAGTTTCTCCGCCGGATAGTCCATCGCCTTTGCTGCCGCCAGCGTGTTGGCGAGCAGCTTGGCGTCCTCGTTGTAGGTCGGAATGAAGACATCCACCTCCGGGAGGTGTTCCGGACCATCATCGCGTGCGGGGCGTGGCGGAAGAGGCATAGCGACGATGAACAGGCTGAGCGCTAGCATCAGCACGTTGTACATCTCGGCGAGGTAAAGCAGCATGCCCGGAATGAAGTCCTGGAGCTGGTCGATCGGCGGCAGGGTTTCTGTTGTGC
The DNA here is from genome assembly GCA_035998065.1 of Pseudorhizobium sp. Taxonomy (GTDB): domain Bacteria; phylum Pseudomonadota; class Alphaproteobacteria; order Rhizobiales; family Rhizobiaceae; genus Neorhizobium. Next base: position 2,664 of record DASYHX010000063.1, on the reverse strand, counting down.
GCCAGTAGACGTAGCGCAGCACGATGCCGGTGCCGAGCGCCAGTGAGATCAGCCGCCACGTTCCCTGTACGTTGAGAATTTTAATTGCTGCCATCAACGTCACGACGCTGATCGCAGCAATGAGCTGCGCCTGAAGACTGACTGGAAGCGTAATCAGGACGATCTCGAAGATCGCCACAATCGCCCACAAGAGTGCGCTACGGGCCTTGTACATCGACATCCTTTGGCGTTGAAGGACCGGCCGGTGTGGGGCCGGAAACGCCTAACTGTTGACGCCCGCCATCATGGCGAAGCGCTAGAAATCCTCGGGCGAAGGCACCTTGACAGTGGCCGCCTTCGCGTTCGGCTGTTCCGGCACGGCCGCGGCATTCTCCGCGGTCGACCTGTTTGAAACCATCTTGGGGCTGGGCACGCGAGGGCCCACCGTGGCAGGCTCGACCTCTGCTTTTGGCTCCACGCTCGTGGCGGCTCGTGATGACGGACGCCGCGGGGTCACACTCGCAGTCGGTGCCAGGTCAATACCGCCGGCATAGCCTATGGTCGCGGCGCCGATCGGTGCCCCTGTTCTGGGGTAAATCGGGTGGCCGATCATCCCGAGGCGAGGATCCACGCCTCCCGGCTCTCCGAAGGGATTCCACGCGGTGCCGTCGAAGGTCCCGGTGATCGTATAGCCGTAAATCGCGCTCAGCAGCTGCGATTCGCTGGCGTAGGCGTCGCACAGCCTCCAGCGGACCTGAATCATCCCAAAGTTTCGACCGATCCCGCCGGACATGGTCCTGGCGCGGATCTGCTGCCAGGCATAGATGCAGGTATCGCCGTGCCCACTTCGCCCCGCTGCGTAGGCGAACGGGCCGTAAGTGTTCTGCAGAAAGGTGTTGCGCCGCGACAGGTGAACCCCGGGAATGGCCGAAGCCGCTTCCCGCAGAATTGTACCCTCGTTCACCGTCTTGAATGCGGCCGTAGGTCCCTCAGACACTGCTGGGCCAAAGAACTCGATCCGGAGAAAGTTCTGGCCGCTGACGCGTGTCGTCGTCGCCAGCGAGATTGTCTGCTCCACCCCGTTGGCACGCCGCCGCTCAACAACGCCAACGACAGCAGGCCCACCTGGTGGGGGAAGTGCCAAAGCCTGTTCGTGCGCGACCAGCGCTGGCGACACCGGTCTGGTCACCGTGCCCGTGGAGCCGCATCCGGCTGCAGCCGCAGTGATGAAAAATCCTGTACAGACCTGCAACATCCGGGTTCTCGCAGCCGACACGACACGTTCCTATTCGTCAAGGTTAGACAAAGACGTGGCAAATCAATACGCGAACCAGCCTGCTAAACGGATTAGGCCCTCCTGTCGTTAACCAAAGGTAAATGAGCGGCCATTGATCTGTCGGTTGGTATCAACCTGAGGCAAGCGAGGCGGAGAACGCGGCTATTGGTACAAGTCTTATCGAGGCGTTTCGCGATTTGGAGCGATATGGATGCTTTAGGCAGGCCCCACCTGCGCGAGATGTGCCGGTCCGTGGAACTTCCATCGGACCAGCCGGTTCCTTCTATTGGCTCTCAAGATAATCTCTGATTCCGCAATGAAAGGCTTCTCAATGCTAAGGTCTCTCCCGCGTATTCTAGCGCTCGTGCTTCTCCTTCTGCCGCTTGGAGTTACGCAGGCTGCCTCACAGCAAGACGAGAAACGTGCGTTTGCCGAACGCCTGACGAGCTTGAGCAACTTTGTGCTGAAGTCGGCAGAAGTCGCCGCCTCGCGTGGACAGGAGCAATCGGTCAAATCCTTTGCAGAGACGGTGAGGACCGAGATGCAGCAGCGGTTTGGTGTGGAACTGGTTGAAGCCATAGAGCAGGAAGGGCTGGACCCGTCACCGGAACTGTCCCAGGAGTACCAAAACAAGCTGCAGGCCTTAGGCAATGCCGCACAAAACCAGTTCGACAACGCTTATTTTTCAGCCCAGGTTCTGGCGCTTGAGAGCATGATCGAGCTTATGGCCAACTATCAGGAGACTGCAGGGGAGGGCGCGCTGAAGACCTTCGCCGGCATGCATGTTGGTGGTTTACGTACTCTCTACATCCGGGCGCAGGAGTTTTCGGCTCCCTGAGGGGGCCCCGGAGCATCGTTTACAAGCCCGAGGCTCAGTTCAGTTTCTCGTTTCGGAGGATTGGGTCATACGGATATACCCGCGTGTTCCGGACACCTTACCCGTCTGCCGACCTCCTTTGTCGCCTGCCGGCGAAGGCGTTGACAATCCAAGCGCATCGGGCAAAATAGGGCCTATTCCGAGGGGGGCATCGTAACGGTGCTGAGATGGCGGTGAGCCGGACCCTTGAACCTGATCCGGGTCATACCGGCGTAGGAACGGAAACGGCCACTTTCGGCGCCAATTCTCTTCTCCGCTTTGCCTGGATCTCCGTGATGTAACCGTCGGGAGATCGATCGATGCCATTGAACAATAAAGGTTGCGACCGCAGGCCTTTGCCCGAGAACCGGCCGCAGGCGGGGTAGGGGCGGACGATGTCCCTCCCGCACATGCTGCCGGGACTCGGAGGTCTGGTCGCGCTCTGGCAGGCAATCGTCTGGCTGGTCGCGCCGCCCCGCTACATCCTGCCCTCGCCGTTGCAGGTGGCGGAGGCGCTGCTGCGCCAGTGGCAATTCCTGCTCCAGAACGGGCT
>DASYHX010000017.1:0-5135 GCA_035998065.1 Pseudorhizobium sp. | reverse complement strand
AATGCATGGAGGGGCAGGAGCACCTGTGGGAGTACTATACGCGGGTTGCGATCAACCGCGCTAATCACTTCAAGCGCAATTCCGGTGGGCAGTCCGGCGGTCGAGATTGCAAATATGCAGAAGGCTTCCAGTCAATCTTTCCGCGCACCGTCGACGAACTGTGAGGAGGCTTCCATGGAGCAGTGCTTCGACGTCGCTCATCTCGGTCACGTCGAGATGTATACGGACCGCTACGACGAGAGCCTCGACTTCTTCACGCGGGTCTATGGTCTCAAGCTTTCGGCCGAGGACGAGACCTCGGCATACCTCAGAGCATGGGACGACTACGAGTTCCATTCCCTGAAGCTGACGCGCCACCACCGGACCGGGATCGGCCACGTGGCCTATCGTGCCGCATCACCAGAGGCGCTGAAACGGCGCGTGGCGGCGATCGAATCCTCCGGCTACAAGGTGCACGGATGGGTGGATGGCGACCGCGGACACGGCCGTGCCTTCCGCTTCGAAGATCCGTTCGGCCACATGTTCGAACTTTATTGGGAAACGCAGTGGTATAAGCCGCAAGCCGATGCCGAACGGGCTGCACTCAAGAATACTGCTTCTGCCTTCACGGGCGCGGCACCGCGCCGCCTCGACCACCTGAACCTGCTGTCGAGCGACGTGACCGAGTTTCGCCGCTTCATGGAGACCTGCCTCGGCTCCCGTGTCACCGAGATGATCCAGCTCGACAATGGCCGCATCGGCGGCTGCTGGTTCACGGTCAATAACAAGACCTATGACCTTGCTTGCACGGAAGAGCATGGTGGCGGCGAAGGCCGCCTTCACCACGTCACCTACGCTACGGATCAGCGGGAGGATATCCTGCGTGCGGCCGACATCTTCCTGCAGAACGGCATCCATATCGAGACAGGGCCGCACAAGCACGCGATCCAGGGGACGTTTTTCCTTTATGTGTGGGAACCGGCGGGCAACCGCGTTGAGCTGGCCAATGCCGGGGCCCGGCTCATCCTGGCCCCTGACTGGCAGCCGGTGGTGTGGACCGAGGCCGACCGCAAGAAGGGCCAGGCCTGGGGGCTGAAGACGATCGAGACCTTCCACACGCATGGCACGCCGCCGGTCAAGAAGGAGCACTGACATGGCTGTCGTTATTCAAAACGTTAAGCGGGCGGATCAAGACGTCATTCATCGGCTAGGGGCGGCAGGAGTAGCGACCGTGCACGAGGCGCAGGGGCGAACGGGCTGCCTTGCTTCCTATATACGCCCCATCTATTTCGGCGCGCAGGTTGCCGGATCTGCCGTCACCATCTCAGCCCCGCCGGGCGACAACTGGATGGTTCATGTGGCCATCGAACAGCTGCAGGAGGGCGATATCCTGGTGCTGGCACCCACCTCGCCCTGTGACAACGGCTATTTTGGCGACCTTCTGGCGACCTCTGCCATGGCGCTCGGATGCCGCGGCCTGGTTATCGACGCCGGCGTCCGCGACGTTCGGGATCTGACGGCGATGGGTTTTCCTGTCTGGTGCAAGGCCATCTCAGCGCAAGGAACCGTCAAAGAGACCTTGGGCTCGGTCAATGTCCCGATCGTCTGTGCGGGTGCGGCGATCGAGGCCGGTGACGTCATGGTCGCAGATGACGACGGGGTCGTTGTTGTGAAGCGTTTCGATGCAGCCAAGGTTGCCGATGCGGCCGACGCGCGTCTTGCTGCGGAGGAGGCGAGGCGCGAACGGCTGCGGAAGGGAGAACTGGGCCTCGATATCTATGCCATGCGCGAAAGACTTGCGGAAAAGGGGCTGACGTATGTCTGATCCCGCGTCGGATGGGATTCCATGCCTGTGGATGCGCGGCGGCACCTCAAAGGCGGCTGTCTTCCTGGCGTCCGACCTTCCCGCTGAGCCGACAGAACGCAATTCGTTGCTCTTACGAGTGATGGGCTCGCCCGATCCACGTCAGGTTGACGGGATCGGCGGAGGTGACCCGCTGGCATCCAAAGTGGCCATCTTGTCGCCCTCGACGCGGGCCGATGCGGACGTTGACTACCTCTTCCTGCAGGTCTTCGTCGACCAGCTGGTGGTGACCGACGCGCAAGGGTGCGGCAACATCCTTGCAGCCGTAGGGCCAGCGGCCATTGAGCGCGGGCTTGTGACCGCCGGGGATGACCTGACGCCTGTACGCATTCACATGCTCAACACAGGCGAGGTATCACTGGCACAAGTGTCGACTCCGGGTGGACGCGTGTCCTATCTGGGTGATGCGCGCATCGATGGCGTTCCCGGACGACATGCCCCCATACCGCTCCTATTCCAGAACACGGAAGGCTCCATGTGTGGCGCCCTTTTGCCAACCGGCAAGGCCCGTGACGTCATCGATGGCATCGAATGCACGTTGATCGACAACGGCATGCCCGTCGTTATCCTTCGCGCCTCTGACTTTGATCTTACAGGAAGGGAAAACCGGGAAACACTCGACGGGAATACGGCGCTGAAGGCGCGACTGGAGAGGTTGCGACGGGCAGTTGGGCCGTACATGAACCTCGGGGATGTTCGCGACAAGTCGGTTCCCAAGATGACGCTCGTCTCACCGCCCGGCACGGGTGGGACAATCAACACGCGCAGCTTCATTCCCCACCGCTGTCATGCCTCGATCGGCGTCTTCGCCGCCGTCAGCGTTGCAACGGCCTGTACGCTGACCAAATCTGTTGCTGCCGAGCTCGCGCAGCTTCCTGAAGACGAGCGGTTTCTTGTTGAACATCCAACCGGGGCCACGGAAGTGCTGGTGCGGCGCAACAGCCTTGGAGGGATCGAAGGGATCGGCACGCTGCGAACCGCTCGCAAGCTTTTCGACGGGCAGGTTTATCCCGCCCCTCCAGCCTGAGCCGTACAAACAGTGCGTCTTCGAGACCTCACTTCGGGCAATTTCCGCGGCAGGATCTATCCACGTGTCGCCGTCGCCTCGCGCAGCGCACCCTCGGCAGCCATGAAGGCCTCGACTTCCGCTGACATTGGCGGCGCCTCGCCCTGCCAGCCCGCTTGTCCGAACAGCTCGTCGACAGGTACGAACGCCTTCTTCCTGCGGTCGTAGATACCGGCAAGAACAAGGGCGATTGCTGCGATCGCTCCCGTTCCCTGCGCAACAAGCCGATGTTCTATCACGAACCGCGTGTCGTTCCAGAAGACCAGGCGGGTCTGGAGGTCGAAGCGCTGAAACAGCCGCAACTCACGCCGGAATCGAATTTTGCCGGCGCTCACCACTGGCGTCCAGCCGTTCCTCAATACGGGGCGCCAGAGCCCTGACCGGATCACAAGATCGGTCCGCCCCAGATCCATGAGCGTCCAGTAACGACCGTTGTTCATGTGGAGTGATGTGTCGAGGTCGTGCAGCCACACCCTGAAAGGGATGGATGACGTATCGTTGGGGGAGGTAATGCGCGTGCGCCGCCAAGCTGACGCGATAACCCAGAGCAGACGAAACCAGAGGTTCATTAGACATGACCGTTACGTTGACGTTGCCGGGCGTCTTACACGGGGCAAGGCGGGCACTCCAGATCCCCTTGTCCGATAGAAAGCCGCGCGGGCGTTAAGCCCGCGCGGCCGGAGGTTCTACTCCGCTGGAGAGAGAGCGGGGACCTCCTCCATGCCGGACCGCCGCAGGGGACGGCTGCCGGTCAGGATACGGACCAGAACGTAGAAGACCGGCGTCATGAAGATGCCGAAGAAGGTCACGCCGATCATGCCGGAGAAGACCGCGACACCCATGGCGGAACGCATCTCGGCACCCGCTCCTGTCGAGATGACGAGTGGCACGACGCCCATGATGAAGGCCATGGAGGTCATCAGGATCGGCCGCAGGCGAAGGCGGCTGGCCTCGACGGCCGCCTGATAAGGCGTTCGGCCGTCCAGTTCCAGCTCCCGGGCGAATTCCACGATCAGGATTGCGTTCTTCGCCGACAACCCGACAAGGACCACGAGACCGATCTGGGTAAAGATGTTGTTGTCTCCGCCGGTAAGCCAAACGCCTGTCAACGCCGCCAGAATTCCCATGGGGACAATCAGGATGATCGCGATGGGCAAAGTCAGGCTCTCATATTGTGCAGCCAGCACGAGGTAGACGAGCAGCAGCGCCAAAGGAAAGACATAGATGCTCGAATTGCCCGCCAGGATCTCCTGATACGTCAGGTCCGTCCACTCGAAGTCGATACCCTGCGGCACAGTCTCCTTCACGATCCTCTCGATCGCCGCCTGGGCCTGTCCGGAGGAGAAGCCGGGCGCAGGCCCCCCATTGATGTCGGCCGAAAGAAAGCCGTTGTAGCGCGTAGTCCGCTCCGGTCCTGTTGTCTCCTCCACCTTCAAGAGGGCGGACAAGGGGATCATCTCCCCCAATCGCGACCTTACCTGCAGATGTCCGATGTCCTTTGCCTCGGCGCGAAAATCCGCGTCGGCCTGAACCCGCACGCTGTAGGTGCGGCCAAAGGCGTTAAAGTCGTTGACGTAGAAAGAGCCGAGATAGATCTGCAGGGTCTCAAAGACATCCGTCACCGCGACGCCAAGCTGCTCGGCCTTGGCTCGATCAATATCGGCATACAGCTGAGGAACGTTGATCTGGAAGCTGGAAAAGATCCCAGCCAGTTCCGGCGTCTGATAGGCCTTGGCGAGCACCGCCTTGGTTGCCTCGTCCAAGGCCTTGTTGCCATAGCCCGCCCGATCCTCGATCTGCAGCTTAAAGCCGCCGGTCTGGCCAAGCCCGTTGACGGGAGGCGGCGGGAACATGGCGATGAAGGCTTCCTGGATACCGGCATATTTCTGGTTCAGTGCCATGGCAATGGCACCCCCCGAGAGTTCCGGCGTCTTACGCTCCTCGAAATCATTGAGCACCGCGAAGACGATGCCGGCGTTGGAGCCAATGGTGAAGCCGTTGATCGACAAGCCTGGGAACGCAATGGCGTGTTCGACTCCCGGCTGTTCCAAGGCAATGTCGCTCATCTTGCGGATCACGTCCTCTGTCCGGTCAAGCGTTGCCCCGTCCGGCAATTGTGCAAAGCCGATCAGATACTGCTTGTCCTGTGCCGGCACGAAGCCGCCGGGAACAGTGGTGAAGACGCTGTAGGTGGCACCTACGAGTGCAAGGTAGATGACCATCACC
>DASYHX010000533.1:0-2677 GCA_035998065.1 Pseudorhizobium sp. | reverse complement strand
GATTTTCTCCCCTGAGAATTCGGTTTGACGCTTCGGCGTCGGCACCCCTCTATCGCGCCCGCATAACAGTTTTGTGACGGATCCATGTCGAACAGTTGCCCTCCACCTGTCCTCTTCATCCCCCGGCAAGCTTGCCCCTCTCGTCGACGGCAGCGACCGCATGGCTGAACGGTGAATCGAAGTGAACGCAACGCGGTATCATCCGCATCCTACTGGGATTGCACGGCTCCATCGCATGCCGCTTTCGACGGAGCCAAGGTATGCTGCCATGTGCGTGAGCGGATGATTGGAGGGAGTGAACGCCGCAAGTAGGCGTTGCCCGACGCCTGTCATCCTGCCAAGGGTCGTGCCTTTCACCCGACAGTCGCTTATGCCATCGAGACGCAGAGCTCTCTGCCCAGGCCGACAGTGGTCAGCCACTTGTTTTTTTATGACTCGACACTGGAGGAGACGTGTGGGTCGTCAAGACTTACCACCAGGAGTTCGAACGTCACGCCGACTAGATTTCGTCCTCTCCGTAAGCGACCCTTGGCGACTTTCCCATCCACATCAACCACGCCGACGTTGATCTGCGCTCGCACGCCGTCGGGGCCATGTTCCAGCACCGCATCATCGACGAAAACCTCGGTAGCAACGCAACTTATTTGTCGTCCGTCATCGAAGACAGGCATGTAGATGCTACCGAGCCCAAAGATGCGCGCGCTTGTGATACCGCGCTTGGCGCAAACCTCTTCGACGGCGGTGCAGACATCTTCATTCGGACGCAGGCGAAGAAATATCCCGTTTCCTTCGCCGCTTGGGCCTTGCGCCGAGAATAGAGTGAAGTTGGTCTCGGCGTCGGGAATTGAAGTGAAGACGGGGGTACCGCTTCCGTAGCCGCGAACTGCTACCGGTTCGCTGACAATACTGTCAAAGGGAAGGACATGGCCCATCCGGTGAGAGTCCTCGCCAGTATCCCAGAGCCCGTGGCAGTGGAGAAAAGGGGCAGCATCCTTCTCGCCAAAAGTGGCGGTTGCCGAGATGAACCGGGCGCCAGCCTTTGGAGCAATCGGGGCGCTATACCACGCTGCGTGTTCGTTGCTATGGGCAAGCGCTGGGAGAACATAGCAAAAAGGATCACAGGCGCCACCCTCGATCGACACCATACCCGCGCGGCAGCAGGCCTCGTTGAAAACGCGGGCAACGCCGGCCATGAATGTTTCCCCCCGCTGCAATTGGCCTGCTACGGGCATCAGCGCAGTTTGAACGGCTTCTCGACGAACCTCGCTCGCTGGCCCTGGATGCGCGAGCGCGCCAGCTGGAAACGGCCTCTCTGTTGTCCGCTGATCCACCAGGTCTGCGCGCCGCTGCAATTCCTCGCGGATCATCTTCTTGGTGATCTTGCCGTAAGCTGACTTAGGCAAGGCGTCCCAGAACATCACATGTTTTGGCAGCTTGTATCGCGCCATTTTCCCATTGAGGAAATCGAGAACCTCTTGCTCCGTGACCGGGCCATTTGCCACGCAGACGGCAACCCCTACCTCGCCCCAGAGCGGATCGGGAACCCCCACGACCGCTACCTCGTTTATCGAGGGGTAGCTGAGGATCTTCTCCTCAATCTCCCGCGGGTAAACATTCGAGCCTCCAGAGATGTACATGTCCGAAGCCCGACCGGTGATGTAGAGAAAGCCTTCATCGTCCATGTGGCCAAGATCGCCTGTGCGAAACCAACCATTGCGAAAAGATTTCTCGTTCGCCTCCTGATTTTGGTAATAGCCCGCAAAAACGGCGGGTCCAATGCAGCAGATCTCACCGGTTTCATTCGGACCAACTTCCTCGCCGGCCTCGTTCTGGATCGAAACCTGCATGCCGGTGCGCTCGATACCACACGTTCCGATCCTGGCGTGCTCATCGTCTTCGGTTGAATGCATGGCTGGAGGCAAGACCGTGATTGCGCCCGTCACCTCTCCCAGTCCGAAGTACTGGACGAGGACCGGGCCTAGCACCCGAAGGGCTCGTTTCTGATCCTCCCGGTACATGGGGGCACCGGCATAGATCACATAACGCAGCGACGAATGATCATAAGTCTCGACGGCCGGGTGCTCCACAAGTAGTTTGAGAATGGTGGGCACGGTAAACATCGTCGAAACCCGCCATTGTTCAACAAGGGCCCATGCAGCCTCTATGTCGAATTTCTCGGTGGGCAGCAGAACAGTGGTGACGCCTCGAGCCACCTGGGTCAACTGATGCACCCCCGCTCCATGTGACAGGGGTGCCACCACAAGCGAAGCTTCATGCGGGGTCAGCCCAGGCATCAGGTCGCACAGATGATTGTTGACCACAAAAGCCATCTGCCCATGCGTCAGGACCGCAGCTTTTGGTCGACCGGTGGTTCCCGATGTAAAGAAGAACCAGCACGGGTCATCCCGATCGACGACAGCCTCCTGTGGCTTGGTGCCAGTGTGCTGCTCCACCAGCTGTTCGTAAATTGGGCCAAAGTCCGCATCGCCGATGGCGATCACGAAGCTTATCTGCGGATTTGCCTCCTTCACTGCGGCCGCATGATCTGCGAAGGAAGCGTTGGCTATCATGCCGATGGCACCGCTCGCCTGAGCAAGATAGGCGACCTCATCGGGAGTTTGGCGAAAATTGGTTGGAACCCAGACAGCGCCGATCCTGAAGCAGGCAAACATGGATT
>DASYHX010000431.1:0-3496 GCA_035998065.1 Pseudorhizobium sp. | reverse complement strand
ATCCCGTTGCGCCGACCATTCTCTCTTGCCACGGCGACGGCAACCGGGTCGATGTCGGTGGCGAGGATCGGGATGTGGCGGATTTTCCGCAGCCCGATGGCGAGGACTCCGCTGCCTGTCCCAAGATCGAGCGCGTTGCGAATCGGTCTGGCGCGCACGACGGCATCGATCATCTCGAGGCAACCCGCGGTAGTGCCATGGTGGCCGGTTCCGAACGCCTGCCCGGCGTCAATCTCGATGGCGACGTCGTTCACCTGAACCTTTTCGCGGTCATGCGATCCATGCACCAGAAACCGCCCGGCACGAACAGGCTTCAACCCCTCCAGCGATCTGGCGATCCAGTCGTCATCAGGAATCGCCTCTCGCTCGATGACCGCTTGTGAATAACTCTGCGCCAGACCTTCGGAGATCCGCTTGCGAAGCTCCTCCTCCTCGTCCGCCATCATGTAGACTGAGACTTCCCAGAGGTCGCGCTTCTCGTCCACTTCGGTGGTGCCAAGCGCATAATCTTCCTCTCCGAAGACCTCGGAGAGGATGCCAAGGATGCGCTCTGCATCCTTCTCGTTCGTGCTGACGTAAAGGCGGATCTCGCTCAAAGCTGGTTCTTTCGGACGATTGCGGATGCAGGGACCGATGCCACAAAGGACAAGAGCCTTCAACCAGCAAGCGCCCTCAGCTCTTGATCAGGTTCTCAAGCTTCTGCACCGCGGTCTCCGGGTTCTCGCCGTAGGAGATGGTGCCGGCGAAGCGTCCGCCTTCGTCCAGGAGGAAGATGGAGGCGGTATGGTCCATTGTATAGTCGCCGGTCGGGTCTTTCTCGTCGAGCGGTACCTTCTTGAAGAAGACCTTGAAGCCCTTGGCCATCTCGGTGACCTTTTCCGGCGGGCCGGAGATGCCTGTGATACGGTCGGTGACATTGGCGATGTACTGGCCGAGCAGTTCCGGCGAATCACGTTCGGGATCGACGGTTACGAAGTAGCCGGCCAGCTTCGTGCCGTCCGGATCGACCTGGTGCATCCAGCCGTTCAACTCGTAGAGCGTCGTGGGGCAAACTTCGGGGCAATGGGTGAAACCAAAGAACACCGCCGTCGGCTTCTGCCGGAAAGCGTCCTGCGTGATCGGCTGGCCGTCCTGCGCCACGAGCTGGAACGGCACGCCAAAGGGTTCTTCAGCGATCTGCTCCTGGGTCTGGGTTACCTGAAAGGTCAGCCATGCAAGGACGCCGCCAAGCAGCACGACCGCTGCCCATAAAATGATGCGAAGGGTTCTCATGCTTTTCTCTCTTCCCGGCGCCGCAGAAAGTGTACCACTGCGGTCTGGATAGGCCACAGCCTCCCGTCGGGCAACAGAAACCGGTCATGCTTTCGGGTTTGCGCTGATTTGTCTCAAGCAGAGGGAGGGCATCACAGGCAACCCGGCAGCCCCGCCTGGCCAAGCGTCAGTATCATGGATGAGCCGTGGATGATCCATCCGTAGAAGGCGGCCGCCGAAAGCCCGGTGAGCGCACGCGCACCAAAGACCAAGAGCGGCAGGCGGTGACCGGATAAGAAGGCCTGTTCCATGCCCGACATACTACAGCCAAAGGCAAGACAGGGAAAGGCTCGGGGCATTAGCGGAAGCTTAATATGTGCAGGGCATTCTTCCGGTGCGGAGGTGGACTGCGCGATGCGCCGGCCTCAATGGATGCCGAACCGCGTAAGTCCGTGTCGACATGACGTCAGCGAGGCCCACTCGTCTCCGCATCGATACTCCGAAATTCACGGCAGCCTGAATGGCGGCACCGACGGCATAGACCGCGGGCCCATTGGCAGGTGGGGGAAAAGACATGAGCAACGCCATCAAGCAATCGGGAGCCTATCTCGAAATCGTCTCCTTCCATCTCGGAGACCAGGAATTCTGCATCGACATCATGGCGATCCGCGAAATTCGCGGCTGGGCGCCTGTCACGCCGATGCCACACACGCCACCCTACGTGCTTGGCCTCATCAACCTGCGCGGCGCGGTGATCCCCGTCATTGACATGGCCTGCCGCCTCGGCATGAAAATGACGGAGCCTTCCGAGCGTTCGGCGATCATTGTCACCGACATCGCCGGCAAGCTGGTGGGCCTGCTGGTCGAGCAGGTGTCGGACATGATGACCATCCGCTCGGAAGACCTGCAGCCTGCGCCGGAGATCATTCCAGAACAGCAGCGCGCCTTCTGCCGCGGGATCGTGGCGCTGGAAAAGACGATGGTCTGCTTCCTCAACCTCGATACCGTGATTGCCGACGAGTTGACGCGCGAAGCGGCCTGATCCGACCGTCACCAAGGACGTCACCTTCGAAGAGCCCGCCCCGCGGGCTCTTTCCGTTTCAGTTGCCCGCGGCTTGTTGACTCCCGACCTGCGCCGGTGGCTCTATTTGCAGTTTCGGCGCCAGGAGACGCGCCGGCGGGAGGACGAATGCGCCAAACGACTGACGTCATCATCGTGGGAGCTGGACTGTCTGGCTTGGTTGCGGCAACCGAATTGGCCGATGCTGGCAAGAGTGTGGTCATCGTTGACCAGGAGCCCGAGCAGAACCTTGGGGCTCAGGCCTTCTGGTCGCTCGGCGGCCTCTTTCTCATCGATTCGCCCGAGCAGCGGCGCATGCGGATCCGTGACAGTTTTGAGCTCGCGCGCCAGGACTGGTTTGGTTCCGCTGGGTTCGATCGACCGGAAGACTATTGGCCGCGAGCGTGGGCGGAGGCCTATCTGACTTTTGCCGCTGGCGAAAAGCGTGATTGGTTGCGCGCGATGGGCCACCGCTTCTTTCCTGTCGTTGGCTGGGCAGAGCGCGGCGGCTGGTCCGCCACCTCCCACGGAAATTCCGTGCCGCGCTTCCACATCACCTGGGGCACCGGCCCCGGCGTGGTCGAGCCTTTCGAGAAACGCGCGCGCGAGGCCGAGCAAAGGGGCAGGATCCGCTTTCTTTGGCGGCATCGGGTCGATCGAGTGATCATCACCAATGGCGCTGTCACGGGCATTGCCGGTTCGATCCTGGAACCCAGCACGGCGCCGCGCGGGGCGGAAAGCTCCCGTTCGATCATCGGTGAGTTCGAGCTCAGTGCTCAGGCTGTGATCGTCGCTTCCGGAGGGATCGGCGGTGACCAGGATCTTGTCCGGAAGAATTGGCCGGCTCGCCTGGGCCCCGCACCAAAGTTCATGGTTTCCGGCGTGCCGAAGCATGTGGACGGACGGATGCTTGCCATCACGGAAGCTGCCGGCGGGCGCATTATCAACCGCGACCGGATGTGGCACTACACCGAAGGCTTGCGGAACTGGAACCCGGTCTGGGAGAACCATGGCATCCGCATCCTGCCCGGCCCCTCCTCCCTCTGGTTCGATGCGACGGGAAAACGCCTGCCCGCTCCCTTCTTTCCCGGCTACGATACACTCGGCACGCTGCAGCACATCCTGTCCACCGGCCATGACTACTCCTGGTTCATCCTGAACCAATCGATCATCCGCAAGGAGTTT
>DASYHX010000451.1:0-9895 GCA_035998065.1 Pseudorhizobium sp. | reverse complement strand
CCCACCGATCGGCATGGCAAGATCCATCTCCTCCGGCGTCGCCAGATCGAAATAGCCGCTGTCGTCGTCGGTTTCACCCAGCGGCCGGATGACCGGGAGAATGGCCGAGCGTCCGCCGAGCAGGTCGACGAACTCGGACCGAAGCACGCGGGCAGAGCGCCGCGTCGGCACATAGATCGTGACATTGGCGAGCGAGAGTGGGTCGCCCGGGTCGTGCCGAAAACCGTCGTTCAGGCGCCCGTCGCAAAGGGCTGCGGCGACCGTGGCGAGAAATGGTGTCCCCGGCGGGATGGTGAAGATTCGCTTCTGCCTGCGGAAGTCCATCGTCATGCCTCGGCATGGAGGCGTGACAGCACCTCTTCGGCTTCGACCAGCGCCTCCGGCGTCCCGACTGTCAGCCAGTGCCCTTCAAGTGTTAGCCCGTAAAGCCGTCCGCGCTCGATCGCCTTGTCGAAATAGAGATTGAGGTTGAAGGCATCGGCCGGCGCATCGTCGAGAAGAGAGGAGTGCATGGCGATGGCGCCGGCATAGACGAGCGGCTGCTCTCCGTCGCTGTAGCGTAACAGCCGGCCGCTCCCGTCCAGCTGGAAGTCCTTCTTTCCGTTGTGGCCGGTGGTGTGCTCCAGCGGTACGCACAGCAGCGCCATGTCCATGGTCGCCGGATCGAAGTAATCCGCCAGCCGCTGCAGGTTGGTCGATTCACCGCGCTTCTCGCCCACCCAGAAGAGGTCTGCATTCATCACGAAGAGAGGGCCCGGATCGAGCAACTTGATGCCCTTGGCAAGACCGCCGCCGGAATTCATTAACCGACGTCGTTCGTCAGAAATCACCACGTTGAGACGACGGTAGCTTGAAAGATGCGCCTCCATCTGCTCGGCGAAATGATGGACGTTGACAGCAGCCTTCGCCACACCGGCATCCGCCAGGGCGTCGAGCGCATAGTCGATCATCGGCGTGCCGGCGACGCGCACCAGGGGCTTGGGAATGCTGTCGGTGATCGGTCGCAGCCGGGTGCCGAGACCCGCTGCCAGGACCATGGCCTGGGTGATCTTCATGCCCTGCTTTCTAAAGCAGGGGCAATGATTCGGGTAGCTCTATTCCCGCCTCCAGGCACCAGGCTCGCAGCGGTGCCAGCGCCTCGTGCCGAAGCGCCTGCGCCAGATAGGAAAGCGTGCGCGGCATGTGCTTCATGTAACCGGGCTTGCCGTCGCGCTGCATCAGCCGCACCCAAAGACCCGCGAGCTTGCAGTTGCGCTGCGCGGACATGATGGCGAAGGCCTTGAGGAAGCGAACTTCATCGAATGGGCCCAGGGCGCGACGGAGGGTGACGTAGTCCACCATCATCTGTTCGGCGAGGCGGGGGGGAATGTCCACCCGCGCATCCTGGACGAGTGAGGCCAGATCATAGGCCGTGGGCCCGATCATCGCGTCCTGGAAATCGATGAGACCCACCCGACGAACGCCAGATTCTTGAGGCCGCCAGATGATGTTGGGAGAATGAAAGTCGCGCAGGAGGAGGTTCTTCTCGACATCCGTGAGCTCGCCAATCAGCCCGTCCCAGATCGCTAAATATGCCTGCCGCTCCTCTTCCGTCGGCTCGCTTCCCCGCTTCCACGGCAGGTGCCAGTCGAGCAGCAGCCGCGCCTCCATCTTCATCGCGGTCGGGTCGAAGTCGGGGATGTGGTGGACATGCCCGTCATCCAGCGGGAGATCCTGGCGCATCGGGTGGCTGTGCAGGTATCCGAGGCAGACGACCGCTTCCCGATAGCGCTCGCCGATTGGGTGTCCCTCCTCGTCAAGCACGCCTTCGCTGCCGAGGTTTTCGAGCAGGAGGATGCCTTCCTCGTAATCGACCTGTAGGACATCCGGTGCGGCCAGATTGATCTCCCTCAGGTAGCGAGAGATTGCTACGAAGGGATAGGCGTCTTCCGCAAGATGCGCCACCTTCGGATAAGGCTTTCCGTCCAGCACGGCCGCCCCCTCGGGCTGGCGCGGCCAATCCATCAGGATGAGCTCATTTCCCTCCTGCGTCTTCACCGTCTCATAAGCGCGGATTGAGGCATCGCCGGTAAGATAGCGGCGTCGCACGCCGACATACCCCCAGTCATCCAGCTTATGGCGGATCGCCAGTGAGCGCCGGATTCGCTTGAGGACGGATCCGGGGCCGGTGATTCGCGCCCGCCGCCCATCCTGCTGGTGCTCCAGCCTGAGCGTCAGCCGGTCCGCCGGCAGAAGCTCCTCGGCCATCTCCGGCCATTCCAACAGACAGATGCCTGAGGCCAGTGCCTCATCGAACCCGAGTTCATCGATCTCGGAAGGATCCCCAAGACGATAAAGGTCGAAGTGGGACACCGGGACGCGCAGATCGTAGCTCTGTACCAGAGTGAACGTTGGGGACGGGACTTCAAGATCGTCATCATCGGCAACTGCACGAAGCAGCGCCCTCGCCAGAGTTGACTTGCCCGCCCCGAGATCGCCTGACAGAGCAAGGCAATCGCCCGTCCTTAGAGCGAGCGCGAGATCCTCGCCAAACTGACGCGTGGACGCTTCATCCGGCAGATCGATGACGATCGGTGCCGCTTCGCTCATTCTGCCGCAGCGATCGTACGCATATTGGCGCCGCTTGGGATTCGGCAGGTGACGGTCGTTCCGCCGGTTCGGCTGTCGATTGTGACTTCGCCCTTGTGCAAATGCACGAAGCTTTCGACGATCGACAGGCCGAGGCCTGCCCCGCTCCGTTTTCCGCCCCGCGGTGTGGAAGAGAAGCGGTTGAATACCGTGCTCAGCATGTCCTCCGGAATCCCGGGCCCGCTATCGGAAACAGCGAAAAATACGTTCGCGACATCGCGGCGGCAGGCCAACGTGATCGTGCTGCCGTCGGGTGCGAAGTTGATTGCATTGGTTAGGAGCTTTAGCAGGATCTGTTTCAGCCGCTGTGGGTCCGCAACGATGTCGCCCAGACCCTTGGGTGCGGTGATCTCAAGCGTCATCTGGTTGTCGTGCAACCGGTCGGAGATCTGCATGGCAATGTCGTCGAGCAGATCGTCGATGCTGATCTCCTCATAGTTCAGCTGCATGATGCCCGCATCCACGGTTGCCAAGTCGAGGATGTCGTTGACGATCGTTAGCAGCAGTGAAGAAGAGGTCGAGATATGCTCGATATACTCTGCCTGCCGCTCGTTCAGCGGTCCGATCCCAGGTGTCTTCAGAAGGTCGGTGAATCCGATGATGTTGGTGAGCGGCGAACGGAGCTCGTAGGAGACGTGCTGGACAAAATCGTTCTTGATTTCGTCAGCTCGCCGCAGGGCCTCGTTCTTTTCCATCAGCGCTCGTTCTGCACGCGCACTCGCTGTCATGTCGACAAACGTCAGCATAGTCTGTGCGTTCGGCAGCGGCGTTACAGCATAGTCGAGAATCAGTCCGGAATAAAGTTCGAGTGTCCCCTGTAGTGAAGGCCGTTCGTCGTCAAAATTGGTAATCATATGGCCGAAGCGGCGCCACCCGTCGGGTTTGTCGTAGGACGGCGAACACGCCTCTTCTATGGTACGAATGTGAGCTCCCGCCTTTGCCTGTTCGGCGGTCACTCCCCAAAGAGCTCGGAAGGCGGGATTGGAGAGACGCAATCGTCCATCGGGTCCGAAGACGGCGACTCCTTCCGACAGGTGGTCAATCGTCTCCCCCTGCACCATGAGGAGCGTGTTGTAGCGGGTCTCGAGATCAACCTGCTCGGTCAAATTCTCAAACACCCAGGTTGCACCGCCTTGGGGATGCGAGGTCGCAATCACGCGCAGGGTCTGCCCGTTCGGCAAATGCCAGAGGTCTGTCTTCGTATCCAGCGATTGATAGATGGAGAGCGCGGTCTCCTTCCAGCTGCGCCAATTGAGCTGCTCCGGAAGCTTGTTCTCGCCGCGCAGACGATCGAGTAACTCGTTGTTGTCCGGCCGCGAATCCAAGAAGGAAATTCCGAGTCCCCAGAGGTTCACGAAGGCATGGTTGTAGAATTGCAGTCGCCGGTCGCGGTCGAAGATCGCGACCGGCGTGGCGAGATGATCAAGCGTTTCGGCATGGCTGCGCAGGGTCCGTTTCAATTCTTCGCGCACCGCCTCCGCTTCCGAAACGTCAACGGCCATGCCTGCAGAACCGTTCGCCGCGACTACGTCGACGATGTCATAGATCGTTCGGTTGCCGTGGACGACCGTCGATACCCGCTCATGAAAGGGGGAAGCGGGAGTAACGCTTGCCCGAATTTTCTCTCGCGCGATCGTGCCCAGGAACTCCCGCTCTTCTTCGACAGCCTGAGTGGGTGCGGCCGCATCCACAGCTTCGCTGTAGGCGTGATTGACCCACGCGAGACGCCCGCGGCTATCGCGTCTCCAGACAGGCTGCTCGATCGCATCAAGGAGCGAGTGGAACAACGTGATTGAGCCTTGGAGACGCTCGCGTTCGATCTTCAGCTCTGCCAGTTCTGCCTTCAGGTTGTCCAATGCGATGAAGCGGACGAAGGCCTTACCGCCGGAAACGCGGCCCTGCACCTCAAGGATCTCATCCCGGTGCGTCTCGACCACCATGTCGAAACTCGTGGCGCGATCGCGCAAGGCTTCTATGGCCCGCTCCAGCTCACCTGCCGATGTTTGTCGCATCCACCGGCCAAATGCGAGAAAATCGCGGTCCTCTTGAGGTGCACCTGTCTCCACCGGCAGTCGACCGAGGAACTCCGCCTTTGACGTGACACCGTCCCAAATGACGATACGACGGTTCTTATCCGCGATTAACGCTTCATATCTGGAGATCTGTTGTTGCGCATCCGAAAGTGCATTGCGCATTTCTTGGGTCTCAGCCTCCATGTTGCCACGCTGCCGCACGAGCCAAAGCACCGACAACAACGCAGCCCCCAGCGCGCCGACAACCAGAGAAGAGATCGCCACTTCGGTAGAGGTAAAAAGCCGGAGCGCGGGCTTGGCCTGTTGTGCAAGGGCACCTGTGGTACAACCAAAAAGCGCAGTGCCGGCAAGGAGCGCGCGGAGGGACATCTTTGAACGCAACCTGTGCGCCCAACGGAGAGGCGCGCTCAAGGGCGCGAACCCAACAATGCCGGCCGCCGCCGGGCAACAGGAGCTCGCCTCCTGAGGGAGGTTATGTTTGTTCACCGACATCTCCGGTCTGTCTCCGTCCTTTGCCGCATCATCGACAAGACATCCCACATCGCCCTTGCCCGAAGCAGGAGCGAATCGACATTCGATACATTACTTTCTTCGGGATTTGGCGGGAAGGCTGCGGCAAAAAAAGAGGCTGCAGCCAAGTCAAGGCTGCAGCCTACAATATCTCGGGGATATACTGACTAGATCTAGTAGCGGTAATGCTCGGCCTTGAACGGACCCTGCGGAGACACGCCGATATAGGATGCCTGCTCCGTCGAAAGTTCAGTGAGCTTCACGCCGAGCTTTCCGAGATGGAGGCGGGCCACCTTCTCGTCGAGGTGCTTGGGCAGGATGTAGACGTCGTTCTTGTAGTCGCCCTGTTTTGTGAACAGCTCGATCTGGGCGAGCACTTGGTTGGTGAAGGAAGCCGACATCACGAAGGACGGGTGGCCCGTGGCGTTGCCGAGGTTCAGCAAGCGGCCTTCCGAAAGCAGGATCATGCGGTTGCCCTTGGGGAACTCAATCATGTCCACCTGCGGCTTGATGTTGGTCCACTTCAGGTTCCGCAGAGACGCAACCTGAATCTCGTTGTCAAAGTGGCCGATGTTACCGACGATCGCCATGTCCTTCATCTCACGCATGTGCTCGATGCGGATGACGTCCTTGTTGCCGGTGGTGGTGATGAAGATGTCGGCGCTATCCACCACATCTTCCAGCACGACAACCTCAAAACCGTCCATGGCGGCCTGCAGGGCGCAGATTGGGTCGACTTCGGTGACTTTGACGCGCGCGCCGGCGCCGCGAAGCGAAGCGGCCGAGCCCTTGCCCACGTCTCCATAGCCGCAGACAACGGCCACCTTGCCGGCCATCATCACGTCGGTACCGCGGCGGATCCCGTCAACGAGCGATTCCTTGCAGCCATACTTGTTGTCGAACTTCGATTTGGTGACGGAGTCGTTGACGTTGATGGCCGGGAAGGGCAGCAGACCCTTCTTGCTGAGTTCGTAGAGGCGGTGAACGCCGGTGGTGGTTTCCTCGGTGACGCCCTTGATCGCATCGCGCTGCTTGGTGAACCAGCCGGGCGAGGCCTGCAGGCGCTTCTTGATCTGCGCGAACAGGATCTCTTCTTCCTCGGAACCGGGGTTCGAAAGCACATCCTCACCGGCCTCGGCGCGGGCGCCGAGCAGGATATACATCGTGGCGTCGCCGCCATCATCGAGAATCATGTTGGAGACGCCGCCGTCGGCCCACTGAAAGATCTTGTCCGTGTACTCCCAGTATTCCGTCAGCGACTCACCCTTGACCGCAAAGACCGGAATCCCGGCATCAGCGATGGCTGCTGCGGCATGGTCCTGGGTGGAGAAGATATTGCAGGACGCCCAGCGAACGTCAGCACCAAGGGCCTTCAGCGTCTCGATCAGCACGCCCGTCTGGATCGTCATGTGCAGCGAGCCGGAGATACGCGCGCCTTTCAGCGGCCGCGTCTGGCCGAATTCTTCGCGGCAAGCCATCAGGCCTGGCATCTCGGTTTCGGCGATGTCGAGTTCCTTGCGACCATAGGCAGCAAGCCCGATGTCGGCGACAATGTAGTCTTTTTCCGTGCTCATGAAGCGCTCCAGCTTAAGGGTGCGGGTGCCGTAGGAAACACCGCATATCGCAAAATCGAGAGCCGGTTTAGCAGGCTTGGTCAGCAGACGCAACGCGACATAAAGAAGTCTTTATATCTTTATGTGTTTTACGTTAGGCTTCTTCGCCGAACTTCTCTGCAACAAGCCGCTCCAGGGCATCGAGCGCTTCCACCGCTTGGGAACCGGAAGCGCTTACTTCGACGCTGCAGCCTGGACTTGCGGCCAGCATCATCAGTCCCATGATTGACATGCCGCCGACGGTCATGCCGTCTCGGCTGACGGTCACTTGAGCGTCGTATTGACCCACGGTCTGGACAAATTTGGCGGAGGCTCGGGCATGGAGGCCTCGCTTGTTGATGATGAGCAGCTCACGGGTGAGGGAGGACATGAAGGGCTTTCGGCTTCACTTGCCGCTGAGGACGCGACTGGCGACGTTGATGTATTTTCGGCCGGCTTCAGAGGCCTCGGCCAGTGCACGGCTCATATCGTTGTCACCTCGCACTCCCGCCAGCTTGATCAGCATTGGCAGGTTTACACCTGCGATGACCTCCACGCGCCCGCTATCCATCACCGAGATGGCAAGGTTCGAGGGCGTTCCACCGAACATGTCCGTGAGGATGATGACACCACTGCCGTCGTCCGCAAGCTTCACCGCATCGAGGATGTCCTGACGCCGCTGATCCATGTCGTCTTCGGGGCCAATGGAGACCGTTTCTATATATTTCTGCGGTCCAACGACATGCTCCACAGCGTGCCGAAATTCCTCAGCGAGCTTGCCATGAGTGACAAGCACTATTCCGATCATGAATTCCCCCTGCAACGGAAACTCGCGGCCCATATCGCAATGCACAAAGGCCGTCCAGCGGTGGGAAGCCATCTTCGCCATGTAGACCTGAAGTTCAAGTTAAAAATCCCACCACGCCGGTCACAACGTCGTCGGTATGCCGAGATCGGGACGAAGCGCCGCGATCGCGGCCAGGGGATCGCGATGATCGTTCGACAGCCGGATCTGGGGCAGCGTACCGATACCGTCGAGGTCATAGATTTCATCAGCTGGCGGCTGGCGATCCGCGGTGCGCGGGTCGACGATCAGGACGGCAAGACGGAGCACGGCTTCTGGAATGCTTGGCACGCGGGCAATCCCGCTGCCCCTGATCTCCAGCAATCCAGCAATGGAAGCCGGACGGGCTGCGATAAGCTCCTCGCCGCGGCGGGAGATGAAGACCTGGTCATCGGCAACGAGTGACGCGGCCCAGCCGGAGCGTCTCGCCGCTGCAAGACATGAGAATGCCAGAGCGGACTTGCCGATGCCGGAAGGACCAACGAAGAGCAGGCCGGCTTTGTCGACAGCGATTACCGTCGCGTGAACGTTGCGGGGCGCCATCAGGCCGGTTCACCGGCTGGAAGCGAAAGCGTGAAGCGCGCTCCGAGCAGCCGCTCCGATTTCGCGTCGAAAATGTTCTCCGCCCTCAGGGTGCCACCATGGGCCTCGGCGATCTGCCGGCTGATGGAGAGCCCGAGGCCTGAGTTCTGGCCAAAGCTCTCGCCTTCCGGACGGTCCGTATAGAAGCGCTCGAAAATTCGATCGATGTCCTCGGCCTGTATTCCAGGGCCGTTGTCGTCCACCTGCACGGTCACGCGACCGCGCGAGCGGAAGAGCCGGAGGACGATCCGTCCGCCTTCCTCGGGGACAAAGGATCGCGCGTTTTCGATGAGGTTGCTGATGATCTGCCCGAGCCGCAAATCGTGCCCATAGACGGTGAAGGGGACCTTGTTACCGGGTTTGCTGTCGACGACGAGATCAATGTCCACGACCTTGCGGCCTTGGCGGATCTGGCGCGAGATGTCCACCATGTTGCGCAGCAGGACCTGCATGTCGACCGGCGTGGAATCGCTGCGCGCCAGCTCCGCATCGAGCCGTGAGGCGTCCGAGATATCGCTGATCAGACGGTCGAGGCGGCGCACATCATGGAAGATGATCTCGGTCAGCCGTTGCTTCGACTCCTCCGACTTCGCCAGCGGAAGTGTCTCAACCGCACTGCGAAGCGAAGTCAGCGGATTCTTCAGCTCGTGGCTTACATCTGCGGCAAAGCTTTCGATCGCGTCGATGCGATCGTAGAGTGCCGTCGTCATCTCTCGAAGCGCGATGGAGAGATTGCCGATCTCGTCCTGGCGGTAGGCGAAGTCTGGGATTTCCTCGCGTTGCTTGGCGCCACGGCGAACACGAATCGCCGCTGCCGAAAGCCGCCGGAGCGGATTGGCGATCGTCGAGGAGAGAAGCAGCGACAGAAGGATATTGACGAGCGTCGCGACGCCGAAGACACGCATGATGGCAAGACGCTCGGCATGAACGATCTTGTCGATGTCGCCTGCCTGGGTGGAGAGCAGAAGCACGCCCAGTACCGCCCGGAAGCGCTGCACGGGAACGGCCACCGATACGATCAGCTCGCCTCGCTCGTTTATCCGGACAACGGCGCCGCGCACACCGGTGAGGGCATTCATGACTTCCGGATAGATCGAACCGTCACCGCCCGGCGCTTCCTTGTAGACAGGAAGATTGCGCTGCTGCAGCATGCGGTTGAAGAGGCCCGCGATCCAGTCGCCCCAGCTCGTCGTCTCCTGCTCGACCGGCGGCAGGTCAAAGCGAAGAACCTGTCCGCGGGAATAAAGGTGCCGCGAGTCGAGCAGAAGGTTCGCGTCAGCATCGAACAGGCGCGCGCGAGTCCGGGTCGGAGAAATCAGCCGCCGTAACACGGGCGCGACGCGATCGGGATCGATCGGGAAATCGAGATCCTCGTCATTCGGCACCGGCGTTATGCTCTGCCCGGCTTGCAGTTCCAGCAGCTTTTCCGGATCGATGGTGATCGAGTTGGTGTCGACCGATGCGGAAGCCGATATCGCGCCGGCGATGATTTCGCCTTGGGTCAACAAGCTCTCGACGCGCGCGTCGATCAAGCCTTCGCGGAACTGATTGAGATAAAGTATGCCGCCCACGAGGACGACAGTCGCCGCGATGTTGAAGAAGAGGATGCGGCGGGTAAGGCTGGAGAAAACCGCATGACCGAAGACTCGACGGATCAACGTAAACGGGTGCGACCAGAGCCGCGCGGAAGATACATTTTCCTCCGT
>DASYHX010000399.1:0-4303 GCA_035998065.1 Pseudorhizobium sp. | reverse complement strand
CGGGCAAAGTTGCGATAGTCGTCGTTCGAAAGCGGGCTTCGTGAAGCGCCGATGATCCGCGTCGGTTCAAGGAATTGACCCTCGATCTGACGGTGATAGAGCGCGGGAAGAAGCTTTCGTTCTGCAAGATCGCCCGAGCCGCCGAAGACGACGCAATCAAAGGGATCGACCGGTATTATCTGGCTGCTCATGGGGCTACTCGTTCAAATCGGCATTCACCGCTCTAGTAATCTAATCGATTTAATTTTTCTACCCCTCAAGTCTGTTTTTGCCGGTGCTAAAGCCTGTCGCGAAGTGCAAACCAGGTAAGCGCGAGAAACAGCAACGGGTTTCGCAAACGTTGCCCGCCGGGGAAGCGCGGAACGTCCAGTTCCTCGAGGAGGTCCAGCCCATTGGGCGTGCCGGAAATCCGATCGGCATACATTTTGCCACAGAAGTTGGACAACATCACACCGTGTCCGGAGTACCCGCCAATCGAGGTCACGCCGGGCAAAACCTCGCGCACGAAAGGCTGTCGAGGTAGCGTGATCCCGACATTGCCGCCCCAGGCATGGGTGATTTGGATGTCCTTCAGCACCGGGTAGGTCTCGACGATCTGCTTTCGGATGTAGTCGGCAGTATCAGCGGGGTTTTTGGAGGAGTAGACTTCGCGGCCGCCGAACAGCAATCGGTTGTCCTTCGACTTGCGGAAATAGCGTACAACGAACCGCGAGTCGGCGACAGCTTCTCCACCCGGCAGCACAGCGGGATGATCGTCCAGGGGCTCCGTCGCCGCAATGAAAGAACCAATCGGCATGACATGAGCCGCCGTTACCGACTCCAGATCTTCGACGTAGCCGTTGGTCGCGAGCAAAACGCGATCGGCCGTGATCGTGCCTTTTGCAGTGACGAGCTCTATCCTGTTGCCCTGACGCTGTACGCGCTCGACCTTTGTCATCTCATACAGTTGCGCGCCTGCGGAACCGGCTGCACGAGCCAGTCCTACGAGAAGCTTCAACGGATTGATGTGGCCGGTACCGGCGTCGCGTACGCCGCAGTAATAGCGGGTTGAGCCGAGTCTCTCCGCAGTCTCCGCCCTGTCCATGAAGGAGAGGTGGGGATAGTCGTAGCGGTCGGCCGCGATCTCGGCATTGGCCCTGTAGTCCCGTTCCAGTCCTCGCTTGTGAGCCACATTTATCTGGCCCGGCATGTAGTCCATGTCGATGCCGTGCTCGTCCGCGAACGTGAGGAGAAAGCGTTTGGCCTGTTCCGACATGTCGAACAGCGCCTTGGAGCGCTCGAAGCCGATCTGCCTTTCGAGTTCCTCCGGCCAAGCCCGCTGCCCGGTGCCGAACTGCCCGCCGTTGCGGCCCGATGCACCGTCGCCCAACCGGTGAGCTTCAAGCAAGGCTACAGAAGTGCCACGTGTGGCTAGATGGTAGGCCGCCTGCAGGCCCGTGAAGCCACCGCCGACAATTGCAACGTCCACAGCCTTGGACTCACTGAGCGTAGGATAGATGGGGCGATCAACTAGGGCTTCCTGATACCACGAAATACCCGGAGCGATGGGGCTCTGCCACGGCGTCATGTCGCCCTCCTCAGACGTTGAGCAGCAGGAATTCACGTTCCCAAGGGCTGATCACCTGCATGAAGGTTTCGAACTCGCCGCGTTTCACGCCTGCATAAAGACCGATGAACTCCTTGCCGAAGACCTCTGCCAGTGCCGGCTCCGCCTCCAATTCCGAAACGGCCTCAAGGAGGCCTCTCGGCAGGTCGATCGTGCCTTCATTGGCAGTATGTTCCGTCGGCGGCTCCGGCTCCAGTCCCTTGGTGATGCCCAGCAGGCCGCAGCCGAGGGAGGCGGCAAGGGCGAGATATGGATTGGCGTCCGAGCTCGGTAGCCGGTTCTCTACGCGACGCGCCGCCGCGTCCGAGACGGGAACCCGAAAGGCGGTCGTACGGTTGTCGTAGCCCCAGGCATTGTTCACGGGAGCCGCCATATCGGGCGTCAGACGGCGATAGGAATTGACGTAAGGGGCCATCATCACGAGTGCCTTCGGCACGTAGTTTTGCATCCCGCCAATGAAGTGAAAGAACTCTTGAGACGGGCTCCCATCCTCATTCGAGAAGATATTGCGCCCGGTCTCCACGTCAATTACGGACTGGTGGATGTGCATCGCCGACCCCGCCTGTCCCTGCATCGGCTTCGCCATGAAGGTGGCATAGATGCCATGCTTCAGCGCCGCCTCCCGGATCGTCCGCTTGAACATGAAGACCTGATCGGCCAGTTCGATCGGATCCCCGTGGCGCAGGTTGATTTCAAGTTGCGCGGGCCCCTCCTCGTGAATCAGGGTGTCAATCTCAAGGCCCTGCTTCTCCGAGAAGTGATAGATGTCGTCAATCAGTTCATCGAACTCGTTGATACCTGCAATCGAATAGCCCTGGCCACCCAGGATTGCCCGTCCAGACCGGCCTCGCGGTGGATGCAGCGGATAGTCCGGATCGTCATTCTTGGCCACGAGGTAGAACTCGATCTCCGGTGCTACGACAGGTCGCCACCCCCGCTCCCGGTAGAGCTCCACAACGTTTTTCAGCACGGCTCGAGGAGTATAGGGAACACTTTCTCCACTTGTACCGACGACATCGCAGATCACTTGCGCAGTGGGATCCGTTTCCCAAGGCACGACGGAAATGGTGGACAGATCGGGAACCAGCTTGAGGTCGCTGTCGCGCGGCTCGTAGCGAAAGCTCCCCGTCTCGTCCGGATATTCTCCGGAGATGGTATGCCGGTAGAGGGCGGAGGGGAGCGCGAGTGACGTGTTGGATGTGAATTTGGAAGACGGCATCATCTTGCCGCGGGGCACGCCGGCAAGATCCGGGGTAATGCACTCGATGTCCTCGATACCGCGCGTCCTCAGCCAGAGCGCCGCTTCCCGCCAGTCCCCTACGCCGCGAAGCGACGTCAGTGCCGGCTGCACGGGCGTATTGCCCGTCGACTTGAGGACTGCGCCTTGGGTCGAGGTGGAAGTGGTTTCTTTACGTGCCATGGGTCACCGGGGCGAGGTTGATCGAAGGCCGCATCATAGCCGCAGATCGTCAGTTGGCGAGAGGTCGCCATTGACTTTGCGGAGATGATCTAAAACAGCAGGCCGACAAAAGAAGGAGCCTTCGCTTGACCAGGAAGTTCGACGCGGTGATCTTGGGTGCGGGCGCTGCCGGCATGATGTGCGCGATCCGGGCAGGGAGCCGCGGTAAGAAAGTGCTGCTGCTGGATCATGCCAAAGCCCCCGGCGAAAAGATCCGGATCTCTGGTGGGGGACGCTGCAACTTCACCAACATTGATGCCGGGCCGAACAACTACCTCTCGCGCAACACCCATTTCGCAAAAAGCGCCTTGGCACGCTACACGCCCCGCCAGTTTCTTGATCTTGTGGAGCGTCACCGGATCCCTTGGCACGAGAAGACGCTGGGACAGCTCTTTTGCGACAACAGCGCCAAGGACATCATTCGCATGCTGCTCACGGAGATGCAGGCTGCGGACGTCGTGATGGAACTGCAGCAGGAAGTCGCGGCGGTGGAGAGCATGTCGGCCGGCTTCCGCATTCGTCCTAAGGCCGGTGGCGAGGTCGAGGCGGGGGCTCTTGTCATCGCGACAGGGGGAAAGTCCATTCCCAAGATGGGAGCCACCGGCCTCGCCTACCGTGTGGCGGACCAGTTTGGGCTCAATGTGGTTGAGACGCGACCGGGCCTGGTGCCGCTAACCTTGGACCCGCCAACCCTGGAGCGGCTCTCACCCTTGTCCGGCATCAGCGTTCCAGCCGAAGTACGTCATGGCAAGACGAGTTTCCGCGAGGCCGTTCTCTTTACTCATCGTGGACTGAGCGGGCCGGCTATTCTTCAGATCTCCTCCTATTGGCGGGAGGGCAGTGCGATAGAGCTGAAAATCGAGCCGGACCTCGATATTCTCGCGCTTTTGAAGGCGGCACGAAAGCAAAATGGCAAGCAGGCGCCACAGACAGTGCTGGGGGAGGTGCTGCCGAAGCGACTGGCTCAGTTCCTGACCGAGAGCTCAACCGTCGGCGGCCAACTGGCGGACTTGTCCGACAAGGCTCTCGACGTGCTTCGCCAGACCGTCCAGGCGTGGTCGCTCACTCCGGCAGGGTCTGAGGGATATCGGACGGCGGAAGTCACAATCGGTGGCGTCGACACGAGCGAGTTGGATTCGCGAACAATGGCCGCAAAACGCGTTCCTGGCCTCTACTTCATCGGCGAATGTGTCGACGTTACCGGCTGGCTGGGCGGCTACAATTTCCAATGGGCCTGG
>DASYHX010000302.1:0-2531 GCA_035998065.1 Pseudorhizobium sp. | reverse complement strand
ATAGCGGAAAATATGGCTCGATCCGGCGCATCTGCGCCTCCGACAACCAGAGCAGGTCACTCATCACGACGTCTCCTCACGCCGTCATTGAATCAACCCTTCGCTATCACCGCAAGCGATTTAATAGGTCCTGAGCCTAGGCGCGCGCGATGAACGGGCGCATTCTGACCACGGGTTTATCCCGACAAGTTCTGGCGATTGCCTGCCCCATGCTCTCGATCGCACTGCTACTCTTGGGCTGGGCACCGCCTGCGCGCGCTGAATTGCTAGGCATTGGCGATCCCCTATGTCACGCAGTGAACCGATCGATCGCCCCTAACGACATGCGCCCATCCCATTTTGCCTGTAATGGTGATCCTAACGGCTATCAGAAGGGCACATTGTGGCTCCATGCCACCTTGCCCCAAGGCTCGCGCGATCATGAGGATCTGTCGCTGATCATCCACAGCTCTCGATTTGATCGACTTGTCGTGCGCTTCATCTATCGTGACGGTGCCGTCGAGCAGCAACATGTCCGGAGCGGCAATTTCGGGACCTATTGGAGAGCTGGCGGCCAACTCGCGTTCCGCGCGCCCTATCGCGACGTTCCTGTCGTAGCCTTCACCTTGAGATTTGACAAAGTGGCGAGCGCGCATCTCCTGCGGATTAGGCTTGTCGAGCGTGGTGAAGAAGCCACCCAGACAACTGGCTTGGCTACCTTGACCGGTGCTGCGCTCGTTCTGCTGATTGTGGGCGCGATTTATAACGCCTCACTGGGTCTTGCCGTCCGTCAGCAACATGCCGGCTGGCAGGCTGCATGGGCATTCTGCATGGTCATATGGGGGGCGTGCTGGTCGCAACTTCATCTGTTCTTCTTTCCCTCCATGGCTGGCGCGGTATCGGCGCAAATCTGCACTGGTCTCTCCTGTCTCGCCATCACGCTCGCCACTTTGAGCGCCGTCACTGCGCTTGAAAAACAGCTTCTCGACGCGGGGTTGAGGCGCACAGCCCTGGGCCTCACCGCAAGCGTGTGCGCATTGGGCATACCGCTTTCGCTGATGCGTTCGGGGCCGTTCGACATGCTCGGCAATCTGCTAGGATTCTTGGTCCTGGCCAATCTGACGGCGGTCGCATCCTGTATTGGCCAGGCATGGCGACGGGGAAGCAGCGCGGCGCAGAGCCTCGGTGGGGCCTGGGCACTGCCAATGACCGTTCTTGCGTCGACCAACTTTTTCGACGCGGACGCCATGTTCTGGGGCGGTGGGTCGCAAATTCTGGTCCTGTTCGCAGCGGCCTGGCAAACATTGTGGCTCTCAGCTGCCGCTTCGCGTGCTCATGCCCGTTTGCGGATGGAACGAGACTTCGCCCGGCTCGCAGAGGCTAAGGCCCATGAGCTTGCCCGCCGTGACGTTTTGACAGGGCTGCCAAACCGACGGGGTTTCACGGAAAGAGCCGGCGGGATGCTTGAAGGCTTGCCTGCGTCAGGCGCGCTGGTTGCCCTGCTCCTGATCGACGTCGATTGGTTCAAGTCGATCAACGATGTCTATGGTCATGAGGCTGGCGATCACGTTCTGGCAGCTATTGGCCGCTGCATCGCACGGCATGAAAATTCCTCCTGCGCCGTGTGCCGCCTGGGTGGGGAGGAATTTGCGATGATGATCACAGGAGCTGAAATTGGGAACATCGAGCAATTTGCAAAAACCCTGCGGCGAACTTTGGCCAATCTGAGCCACGGCGACATCATCGGTAATCGCATGGTGACGGTGAGTATCGGCGTGACAGCCTCGGCATCCCGCGTTGACTTTGGCACGCTTTACCGGCTGGCAGACGAAGCGCTTTACGACGCCAAGCGCGGGGGGCGCGATCAGATCGCAATCCGCCTGGGTGAGTGGGCGGGCGCTCGTCAAAATGACAGACCCCTTTCGCCTGACGTGGTTGCAGCGGGTTGAGGTGCTCCGGCCCGGCGACGCCTCGCCTTTGGCGCGCGCCGGGCTGGCGACCATATCTCAGCACAGAGGCTTGTCCGGCTCGAAGTCCCACAGTCGAGGCCGGTTCGAAGCATCGCGCTGCTCACGTGCGCCGCCACCGGCACGGCGCCGCATTTCTGCAAAAATTATCTGGTCGTCACCGGTATGGCGCTCGCTTTGAATAAGACGGAAGGCTTCCATCAGGTCACCCTCATCCCATTGGCGAACCGAACCTATTTCATTCGACATGCGTCCCAAGCTCCCTGCGCACCTGCACCATCATTGCCGGAAAAGACCTTTTTCGAGGCTATGCCCCCATCGAAGCTTCGGTCTCATCGCCTGCGTCGGCCCCGAAACTGCCGCTGCAAACTGCTGAGGGCAGCTGGCGTCGGACAACGCGAACTCCGCCATTGTGTTCCTGCGCACCGCTATAGCCCGACGGTTGCCCGCTAGGCTCAGGACTCATTGATTGAGCCAGAAGATGACGGCGGCGGCGATACAGATGGCGGACATGAAGGTGTGGGCGCAACGGTCGTATCGGGTGTGGATGCGCCGCCAGTCCTTGAGCTTGCCGAACATGTTTTC
>DASYHX010000438.1:0-9280 GCA_035998065.1 Pseudorhizobium sp. | reverse complement strand
GTGAGACCCAGATACCAGCCTCGGTCATCCATTGCCGCAGCGTCTCCTTAGCCACAGAGATCCGGTGCAGCTCGATCAGCTTCTCACGCGCCAGCGTCGGACCGAAATCCAAATAGCGTTCGCGGATCAGATCCAGCGCCGCATTGCGAAACTCCTCGCTGTGGCGCCGATTGCTCGGCCGTAATCGCTTCTTGGAAACAAGGCCAGCCGGACCATCCCGATTATAGGCCTGCAGCAGCCGATGGACCTGGCTTCGACTGAGGCCGAGCCGTTCGGCAGCCTCGACGACGCTCAGGCGTTCGTCACGGATCTTCTGGATGATGTCGAGGCGATGCAACTCTTTCTGCGACATGGTGATCATAAAGGACATGACGCTCCGACCGCTCATGGTCTCGACCAGGCTGAAGATCGCCATCCTTGCTCCCAACGTTAGCTTTGACCAGTGCGTCGAGAGGCGAGACTGTCGCATCTCTAACTGGCCCAACTGTCGCATTACTAAATAGCCACTACATTATCACATCACATAATCAGATTTATGGAACTTCAACGTCCAAACGTCCAGTTCTTCTTCCCAGCTGGGTGGACCGCTTCAATCACTCTCCGTCGCCAGCTGCGTCGCAAGATATCCCATGGCGAAAGGTGCTCCGAAACCATAGATCACAAGCCCCCATTCCAGTGGATCGGACGGTGATTCGACTGCTACGGGATTCAACAAGATCACGAAAATTCCGCTTGTCGCCCCAAGTGCAAAACCAATCGCTACTCGGCTGATCATATAGGCAATTAAGTCGGGCATTGCACGGCTCCGCTCCCGGATGAGGGCCTAACTTGGTTTGTTGGCCGCAGGAAGTTTCAGCACATCTTTGAAATCCGGACGCTTCGAGGAACCTTTTTTTGACACAGGTGCCGATGCTCGAAATTCAGCCGGCACGAGAGCATGGAACAGGCCCGTGCCGATGCTCGACCGAGGATGCGGCCGTCGCTCCAACGGAGCCGCTACAGCTCCCACGCTCGAAAAACATTGGTATCTCGTCCATCAATAAGAAATGGCATGACAGTCCTTTTCATCGGCTACAGCATGTCAGATATGAACACCGCAACACCCGATGCGATGATGTAGCGAGAAACGCACGAGTGTATCGACGCTGTCCGTTTGGGTTGCCGCCACCACGGAGCCGATCGCGTGGTGGCGGTTTCATTCCTGCAAGGACCGCGCCTTCAC
Source organism: Pseudorhizobium sp. (assembly GCA_035998065.1). Lineage (GTDB taxonomy): Bacteria > Pseudomonadota > Alphaproteobacteria > Rhizobiales > Rhizobiaceae > Neorhizobium. The sequence continues at coordinate 8,058 of DASYHX010000438.1, read as the reverse complement.
ATCGCGCTCCGCCCACGACCGCACCTAGGCGAAATCCATAAAGGTAGGTCGGCTGAGTAGGTGGCGTGACCGTCTGGTCCACTAGATTTTCTGCCCTACTATAAGATCATCTTTTGGCCGCTCTGCTGCGGCTTGCTTCCAATCGGCAAATTGTGGAACAATCGTCGTTTTTGCGCATTCCGCCTGTTAAACGGGAGACGCTCATGAGACCTGCAGAAGCCGCATCTACCTTCCACGCAGACGTCACGAAGTTAATCCCAGCGCTCAAATTATTCGCACGCCGATTTTGCCGGGAGCAAAGCGGGCAGGATGACCTTGTACAGGAGACACTGCTTAAGGCGTTCGCCAATGCCGACAAGTTCCAACATGGCACGAACCTCAAATCCTGGCTCTTCACCATCATGCGCAATACCTTCTGCACCATGTATGGTCAGTCAAAGCGGGAGTTCGTCGGAGGGGCAGATTCAGTAGATATCCAACCAAGCGTCGACCCAACCCAGGAGTGGGTTGCTCGTGGGAAGGAGTTCCAGCGGGAACTCCTTGCGCTTCCCGACCACTATCGTCTCGCGTTCAACCTGATTTTCATCGACGGCGTCAGCTACGAAGATGCCGCTCAACGATCCGGCTGCCCGATCGGGACCGTGAAGAGCCGCGTCAGCCGTGCCAGGGCTCAGTTGGCCGATCGGCTCTCGGGGTAGACCAATCGGCGCCTGGCTTGCTGCACTAGCTTTCCTTTCGAAACCAAACGAGGAGATCAGTCATGGCAAATGAAGGACGAGGTGGCGGTCACTCGCCCGCTAACGTCACCAAACACTTGAGTGGCATCGATTTTCCTGCAGGCAAGAACGACCTCATCAAGCACGCGGAGAAGGGCGACTCTGACGGTGACGCGATCGAAATGATCAAGAAGATGCCCGACCGCACCTATGAAAGCATGGCGGACGTGATGAAAGGCTTCGGCGAGGTGGAATAACCTCCGCGCCAGAACTTATGGCAGCGCTTCATCCTGCCAAGAAAACAGGTGGGATTGCTTCATGGCAGCGTCAGATTCCATCCAGCGGGCGGAACGGCGGCCGCCCACAGATAAAGCGACGGGATCAAATAATCAGTTCCTGAGAGGTATCGCACGCGCATTCGCCGGATCCCTCATTTTCTCGCTTCCAATGCTTATGACGATGGAAATGTGGTGGATGGGCTTCACCATGAGCGCCTGGCGGATAGCGATCCTCCTTGTTGTGACGGTCCCTTTGCTCCTGGGGCTTTCCCTGTTCGCCGGGTTCCGCAGCGCCAGGTCGATCTGCGATAATATCGCTGACGTCTTTGTGGCTATTTTCGTTGCAGTGATCGCCGCCATTGTCACCTTGTGGCTGTTCGGGGTTCTTGAAGCCTCCATGTCTCTTCGGGAAGTCGTCGGTAAGGTGGCAGTACAGATGGTGCCCGGCAGCATCGGCGCCATGCTCGCCAGGAGCCAGCTCGGCGAGAGCTCCGCCGAGGACGAAGCAGGCAGCGGCGAGGAACCTTACTGGGGCGAACTCTTCATTATGGCCGTTGGAGCGATTTTTCTTTCATTTAACGTCGCACCCACTGAAGAGATGGTCCTGATCGCATACAAGATGTCCGTCTGGCAGGAGCTGTGTCTCGCGCTGCTCTCGCTGCTCCTCATGCATGCCTTTGTCTACTCTTCCAACTTCAAAGGCGGCTCATCCATGGGAGAAGAGGGTTTTATCCGAATTTTCCTGCGATACTCGATCGTAGGCTACGTCACCGTGATCGTCGTGAGCATGGCCATATTATGGTTCTTTGGACGGGCTGACGGCACGGGAATGGAAGAATTCCTGAGCGCATCCATTGTGCTCGCCTTCCCTGGTTCAATCGGTGCTGCCGCTGCGAGGCTCGTTCTCTGATGGCCAAAAAGAAGACGATCACACAGACGGGCGCGGATAAAAACAAGGATCCAGAAGCCTCGCAGCAGTCCACCCCGGCGATCGAATGGGCTGTAGCGGCACTGGGAGCTATCCTGCTCGTGGCGATGCTCGGTTACATGGTGTTCTTCGGATTGAGCCGTCCGGAGAGCCCGCCGCAGATCCTCGTCACCTACGGTGACGCAAGACAGGAGCCAGGGGGATATGCTCTGGAGTTCACCGCCTCGAATAAAGGCGGATCCACGGCTAGTCAGGCCTTGATAAAGGGCGTGCTCAAGCGCGGAAGTGAAACCGTAGAGGAGGCAGAAGTCACCATTGACTACATACCGCAGACCTCTGACCGGAAGGGCACGTTGACTTTCAAGCAAGATCCCTCACACTTTGAACTTAAAGTTGGCGTCGCGGGCTTTGCGGATCCGTGAGAGACGGTCTTATGGGAAGTCCTTGCAGCGCTGAACCAGATAGAGTGTTGAAAGGGTCGGGAGAAGTCATATGCAGGTCGAACGCGCCTGGTCGGAATGGTGGGAAGGGCTAGGGCATGTTGCTCGACTCAACCGGGACAAGGCACGCACACGAGAAGCCTTCGAGGCAGGTTATTTGGCTGCTCTTGAGGACAGGAGAGGCAGAGAGCCGCTCGATGAGCGACATGAGACGCCCCGAGCTTTATGAGGCAGTTCGCCATCGAGAGCCGGTCATTCTGACCGGCCTGCCACGCGGCAAATTGGCTGAATCGCAAAATGCCGCTGGGCCGAGCGCCACTTTCTGGCGTGCAGATCATCACAAGCGCGGCTCTAAAGTACGAGCATTGTCATCCAGTTGACGTCCTTGTTGATGATCGAGACAAGTACCGCCATCTCTGGGAAAGAGCAGGCGGATTGTTCATCCACCATTGCAACAGCGCCGACTCTGTCCACCAACTTCGACGGAACGGCTTCCTATAGGCGTTTTTCAAGGCTGGACTGGTTACAGGCGCCATCGGCATCAGGAAAATCGACTTTGTTCTGTTCCGAAAGATCCCACTTCCGATTTCGGCTTATGATCCCAGCACGGACCACTGTTGCGTCGATCTATCTACCGTGCTTTTCTGTATGTGAGACAAATGAGAGGGATAATTTGGGATGGCTCAAACCGGCACCGTCAAATTCTTCAATCCCGACAAAGCCTTTGGGTTTATTACGCCCGACAATGGCGGCGGGGACGTTTTCGTCCACATATCGGCTGTTCAAGCATCGGGGCTATCTGGGCTTCAGGAGGGCCAGAAGGTGTCTTTCGGAACGGAGCCGGATTCACGCGGCAAAGGGCCCAAGGCCATCGATCTGGAACTAATGTGAAGGTCCCCCCAAGAGGGTAAGCTTTCTACGATGCTGCAGGGATGAGATTCGAGGACGCTAATAATCTCGCCTTCTCGTCTGATCAGCCCTCCGGCCTCATCCGCCTCGACAGGATCAATGGAACGGCGATAGTTGGATGAGATTCTCACCGGCTGTCCAGTTTCCACCGACTCCAGAATCGCTTCCAAGATGGGGTGTCCTGCATCACTTCTTCGCCGGGCGAGACGACGTCTGTGCTGCTTAGCACCGCCAGCGCCATATGGTCCTTCCTTGGCGAACTGATCGATCGGCTCGATTTTGGGCTGTTCTTCGCCATCTTGTTTGGCCACCGCCAGCTGAAGCCCGCGATAGTTCGTGGGCGAGGTCAAGCTTCACATGACCCTTGTCCCCGAATCACTTCCAAGCGGCTTGTTTCGCTTTAGGAAAAGGATGTGGTGCCGCTCGCGATAACGCCGCTCGCAAATCTTGGTTGCCACGAAATCACGTCTTCCGTTTCGCTGAAACATGGATCCCGTTCATCCGTGTAGGCCCAGGCTCGAACCTCCGTCGGCTCTTCGTTCAGTAGATAGCGCATTCCGTTTATGCCATGAATGCAGTTGCCCAGCAGGCACCACCACCGGATAGCTCTCGGTCCAGGCGCCACTGGTCAGCCGGATCATCCCGCTTACTCGGCCGACCGTTGTCGATGGAGACGAAGTTCGCTGCACCGATCTCTCTTAGAACCTTCATCACCTCCAGATCGTGCGGCTCGTACTGGCACCGATATGCAATTATGAGCTTGGGGTTGGCTTCAGTGGCAGCCGCGATCATGGCCTCGCAACCTGAGAACCGACATTCAAGGTACGAAAGAGCTGTTCAATCAGCGCTCGCATATCGGCGATCTCCGAGGCCAGAGCCGTTTCGTCAAGCAAGCGATAGGAGACATATCCATCGAACGCATCCATCGTACCAGTCCATAGCCGGGATACGGTGCATAGATCCTCTTCATCTTCCAGATCACGCTTTGTCACATGGCAAGATAATGGAAACACTGGCCGTCACGATCTGGCGCCTCGCCAATGCGATAGCGTATGGCCGCCCCAGCACACGATCGACTTCGGCGACCAGGTCTTCCGTCGCATTGATCCAGCGCCGCTCGCCTGTTTCCCGGTAGAGTGACAGGTAGAGGACAACGAAAGGCATCGGTCCAGAGTTAGCGCGAGCCGGTGGGCCAGATGCGCTCAGTGCGCATCCAGTCAAGCTTGACAAGGACATAATCGACGTCGCAAAGCGTTTACTAATCCCTGAACGGGTAGGTTTCGGGGATCCCGCGATGGTGCTCCGCGTCAAGCGGCGTCACTGCCTCCGTCTCGTCGAACCACACATAGGCATCAAACTGCTCGGGCAGGATTGCCTGGCTGTAATGGCTCCACAGCTCGGTATCGGGCCGATAGATGACGCCAATGAAGCGCTCCAGCCGCGGCTCCAACAGGCGGCGTCGGAGCGCCTCGTGCCGGCCCGGCGACAGGTCGAGCAGGTAGCGGTTTTTGCCTGCGTCGTGACACAGCCGTTCGTAGCTGTCCGGGCGTGAGGGATTGACGCGCTTGACCTCCATGTCTCCGTCCCAATCGCTTGCGGCGGCAACGGTGCCGGTATGGGTGCCGAAACCGATAAGAGCTGCCTCTCGGCCGAAGGTCTCCCGGCAGAGCTGGCCGATGTTGAGCTCCTCGCGCGTTGCGCCCATATCGGTGAAGCGCGCGTCGCCGATATGACTATTGTGCGCCCAAATAATAGCCTTGGCGTCCGGCCCCTTGGCTTCGAGCAGGTGCTGGAGTGTTTCGAACATATGCGTGTCACGGAGATTCCAGCTCTCCCCTCCCCCATAGTACATGATGCGGTAGTAGCGCTCGGCGGACGCAATCAGCCGCGCGTTTTGAGCGGCATCGAGAAATGCATCGCCATCATCCCGGGCATAATCGAGCCGCTTGCGCAGGAGCTCCTGGCATTGCTCCATCACCGCCTGCTCACATTCGGCATAGCCGCGGCTAAGCGCAGCTCGACCATAGGTCGCAGGATTGCGCTGCCAGGGTGTCAGGCAGCCGTACCGCTCACGGGCAACTTTGGCCGCCTCCGGATCGACCTGATCGAGATAATCAAGCACCGCGCCGATCGAGCCCGACATGTTGTAGATATCGAGTCCGTAGAAACCTGCGCGAGCCTCCATTGCCTCCACACCAGCATTGTGCTCCCGCATCCACTCGATCAGCGACTGAACCTCGGTGTTGCGCCACATCCAGGTGGGGAAGCGTCGAAATGGTGGCTCATGACGCTCGACCGCCGGCTTGTGTCGGACATACCGATCCACCGTGGCCGCATCCGGCCAGTCGGCTTCGACGGCGACGATCGTGTAGCTGTGATGGGCGATCAGGTGACGCGTGATCGCCGCGCGGGCGCGGTAGAATTCCGTCGTCCCGTGACTGGCCTCACCGAGCAGAACAACCCGCCGCTTGGCGAAGCGGTCGAACAGGCGGCCAAAGGCTGCGTCCTCAAAATTCGGAACGTCTTCTGCCGCTTCGGCAATCATCTCTGGCAGGCTCTGCTTGCGCGATGCGCCCGGCTTATGGTTGCTTGCAGCGCGGCGGCCATCTTCGGCCCACCCCTGCTCGCCGATTAGCGGCACGAACCGGACTCCCCCAAGATCCGACTCTTCAAAACTGTCCTCGGTGCGCCGAATGACCTTGCAGAGGGTCTGGCTAAACTCCTTTCCCACCGGGATCACCAGCCGTCCGCCAATCGCAAGCTGCTCCTTCAGCGGTTCCGGGACTGCTGGACCACCCGCCGCGACCAGGATGGCCTCGAAAGGTGCGTGATCTGGCAATCCGCGGGTGCCGTCGCCGACGATAATTTCGACATTGTCATAGCCGAGCTCGGCCAGGCGTCGTCGAGCCGAGGCGGCCAAGGCTTCATGACGTTCGATGGCATAGACATGTCCCGCAATCTGTCCGAGAACCCCTGCGGCGTAGCCGGAGCCGGCGCCGACCTCAAGCACGCGGTCGCCCGGACTCACTTCCGCTGCCTCAATCATAGCAGCGACGATAAAAGGCTGGGAGATAGTCTGCCCCTCCTCAATTGACAGCGGCGCGTCCTCATATGCGAATTCTGCCATGCCTTTCGCAATGAAATGCTCTCTCGGAACAATTCGCATTGCCTTCAGCACACGTTTGTCCCGCACACCTCGACGCGCGATCTGCACCTCAACCATCTGATTGCGCATGTGCTGATAGTCAGCCATCTTCGCCTCCGTGTTGTTAGGTCCACCGATCGAATCTTAGCCAGATTTTAGGTTTTGCTCTCGCCTCTCAGTTCATTGATGGTCGGAGCTGTAGGCTGCCTGGCCAATCGCCGATGAGAGACCCGCACTGCTTAATGTTTCTGACCTCCATCGTCGGGGATCAAAAGACGCCGGACCAGCGCAGTAAGGCGGCAAGCAAGACGAATCCCACAAGGCCGCTGATGAAGACAATCCGACGCCAGCGCGTTCTCAAAATGATTTCTCCGCCGCGGGCCTGTTCCGCTGAGAAAGTTCTTTGTTGCTCGTGCTGCTTTCGCTTCTGCTTCTTGCCCATGGCGACCTCCGTGGGAGCCGTCGCCTCGATCGCAGGCGTCGGCATCTCAGATGCTCCTAGATGACGTATCTCTTAGGCTCGTCATTCTCATCGGGATTGGGATGAGGTTCCTCGTCCGGCAGCCGATCCGGGTCCGGCTCCTTGACCGGAGGCACCGGAGCAGCAGGCGGTGGTACGGGAGGCACTGGACCAGGATCAGGATTGGGCTCAATGGGTGCCTGAGTATTGACTGCTCTTCTCAAGGGAGCACCCTCAATGTGCATGAGGGCCACCAGGCTCCGAAACCTCCTTCAATCCTGCTCCGGCCGAGGTTCGCTGGGCAAGCGCCGCATCACCGATTGAAACCACACCTGTAAGTCTCTTATCGCTGTTAACCACTGGCAGCCTGCGCACCTTGACGTCGCCCATGTTGCGGGTGATGTCATCGACATCTTCGTCTTCGAAGCAATATTTGACGTCCTGCGTCATCACTTCACGGACCTTGGCGTCGCCGCCCATTCCATCCGCCACCGCACGCACAACGATATCCCGATCGGTGATCGTTCCCACCAGTTGGTCATTCTCCCCGACCGGCATGAAGCCGATCTCCCTGTCGGCCATGATGCGGGCAATCTCGGAGATGGTTTGCTGCGGGTTCGCAATATGAACATCGCGAGACATGATTTCTGAGACTCTCATGGACTATTCCTCCTTGCTATGATGGACATGTGATCCATTCATGATTTCGAAGCGTGTTCGGGTTTGCCCTTCTGTTTGGTCGACGCCATGGCATGAAGCTCCTTCTCGCTCATGGACTCTTCCATGTTCTTGGAAGCCCCCTTGAGTTCGCTCTTCTTCTTGTCACCGCGCTTGGCTGCGAGTGCTGCACCGGCAGCCATCTGCTGAGATTTTGATTTGGCAGGCATTCTTCTCTCCTCGGTGGAAATCGGTAGCGTTCGCTCAGTCGATGTCCTTCAGGTTGCACGGACTCAGCCGTAAGCTTCATTCGACAATGAATGTACCGCTAAAGGAGCCTTCCTCCAGAACATGCTTTTGAGCGGCATCCCAAATGGCTTCAACTCCCGCGGCGTCCGGAATGGTGAGGTTTGCGACATCCAGAGCCGCAAGCCGGAAATGGTAGTGGTGGGCTCCATGTCCCTTCGGCGGCTGCGGCCCGTCATAACGAGCGTTGCCAAAGTCGTTCTGGCTAAACCTTGGACC
>DASYHX010000173.1:0-3182 GCA_035998065.1 Pseudorhizobium sp. | reverse complement strand
GTTCAAGGACGAGATCATTCCATTCGTCGTCAAGGGGAGAAAGGGCGATGTCACCGTTGATGCCGATGAGTACATTCGCATCGGCGCGACGCTCGACAACATGGCCAAACTCCGCCCGGCCTTCGATAAGGACGGCACCGTAACCGCCGGCAACGCTTCGGGCATCAACGACGGAGCTGCTGCCGCGGTGCTAATGACGGAGGAGGAGGCGTCCCGTCGTGGTATTACTCCAATGGTGCGCATCGTTTCCTGGGCAACGGCCGGAGTCGACCCGCAAATTATGGGCACTGGTCCGATCCCCGCGTCGCGAAAGGCGCTGGACAAGGCCGGCTGGAAGGCAAGCGATCTTGACCTCGTCGAGGCGAACGAAGCCTTTGCCGCGCAGGCCTGTGCGGTCAACAAGGAACTGGGCTGGGATCCCTCCATCGTTAACGTGAACGGCGGTGCGATTGCCATTGGACATCCAATTGGAGCTTCTGGTGCCCGCATCTTGAATACGTTGGTTTTCGAGATGAAGCGCCGCGGTTCCCGCAAAGGCCTGGCAACCTTGTGCATCGGCGGCGGCATGGGCGTCGCAATGTGTGTGGAGGCGATTTAGCGCCTACTGAATGATGAGAGTGCGTCGGGCCTCTCGGGGCCGGTCGGAACCGCCTGAAGGGAGGAGGCTCGATGAGCAAAGTTGCTTTGGTGACGGGGGGTACGCGCGGCATCGGTGCCGCGATCTGCGTGGCGCTGAATGCGGCCGGCTATAAGGTCGCGGCCAATTACGCAGGCAACGAAGAAAAGGCGCAAGCATTCGGGGAGGCGACCGGCATTCCGGTCTTCAGATGGGACGTTTCGAGTTACCAGGCCTGTGCCGACGGTGTCGGTCAGGTGGAGAACGAAATCGGTCCCGTCGAGGTCCTCGTCAACAATGCCGGTATCACGCGAGACGCCATGTTCCACAAGATGACACCGGAGCAGTGGAACGAGGTGATCTCCACCAACCTCAGCGGTCTATTCAACATGACCCATAGGGTCTGGAGCGGGATGCGTGACAGAAATTTTGGGCGCATCATCAACATATCGTCCATCAACGGCCAGAAAGGGCAGATGGGGCAGGTCAATTACTCGGCGGCCAAGGCCGGAGATCTCGGGTTCACCAAGGCCCTAGCGCAAGAAGGTGCAGCCAAGAACATCACCGTCAACGCGATCTGCCCCGGATATATAGCAACAGAGATGGTGAAGGCGGTTCCGGAGAATGTGCTGAAAGAGCGAATTCTTCCCCAGATTCCAGTGGGAAGACTAGGAGAGCCAGAAGAGATTGCTCGCTGTGTGGTCTTTCTTGCGTCGACCGATGCGGGGTTCATTACCGGATCCACGCTCACCGCGAATGGGGGACAGTATTACGCCGGATAAGGCATGAAAAAAGGCGCCGCTAAGGCGCCTTTGGGCTCTATGCTGCGGCTTAGCGGCAACGAGCTTCGTAGGTCCGGCCGTAGCGGTCGCGATAGACGCAGTAGCCGCTGCGCTCCTGCGACGCACCAACGAGAGCGCCGACTGCACCGCCTGCAACAGCGCCTACGGCCGCGCCGCCCCAGCTGTTCGTAGCGACACCGCCGATAACGGCACCCGTGCCGGCGCCAATAGCCGTGCCACGCTCGGTAGAGGTGCAAGATGCGAGAGAGCCGATCAAGGCGCCTGCGAGCAAGATCTTTTTCATGACGTATTCCTTCCCGTTTGGTGAACGCTAAACTTAGATCCTGCCCATGAGCAGGAGGATGATGACGATGACGAGGACCAGTCCAAGTCCTCCCGATGGCCCATAGCCCCATCCGCGGCTGTAGCCCCAATTCGGCAAAGCGCCGATCAGGAGCAGGATGAGGACGACCAGCAACACCGTTCCGAGCATGCGTGTTTTCTCCGATCCCGGTTTCTTACAGGATGCGGGAACAAACGCTTCTTCTTCCGTTTGGTTCCAAGAGGGCATTGCGACAGAATTATGATCGTTCCGACCCATCAAAGAGAGGCCGCTGCGGCGTTGCGGCTGCTGCGACAGAACAAAGAGGGAAGATCGCGAGTCCGCGATTCGTCTCCGTTTCGTTCGGATTTGTTCTGATGGTGCGTTCCACTTTATTCCCTGGAGAAAAAGTGGCCTTCACTTGCCAAGGCATTGCAACATAGCCATCTCTGCCCTTGGTCAAGTGCGGTCTCGCAAGCAGGCGAGTGTTTATTCATACGGATCCAGCTTTGAACTTTCAGCCCATGATGCTTAGCGGGCGTGGCGTCACCGCCGTGCTCGGGCCGACAAATACCGGCAAGACGCACTACGCTATAGAACGCATGGTGGCTCACGGCAGCGGCGTCATCGGGTTGCCGCTGCGGCTGCTTGCCCGCGAAGTCTATACACGCGTAGTAGAGAAGGTGGGCGCCTCTTCCGTTGCGCTGGTGACGGGGGAAGAAAAGATTAGCCCGCCAGGCGCGCGGTTCTCCATCTGTACCGTCGAAGCTATGCCTCGGGAGACCAAGGCAGCCTTCGTCGCGATCGATGAGGTGCAATTGGCTGCTGATCTGGAACGCGGCCATATCTTTACCGATCGCATTATGCACCTTCGGGGTCGAGAGGAGACACTGCTGCTGGGTGCCGGCACGATGCGAAGGATCCTCGAGAGACTGCTTCCGGGGATCAACGTGATCGAGCGGCCGCGCATGTCGCAGCTCTTCTATGCAGGGCAGAAGAAGATTACGCGGTTGCCGCAACGCACCGCCATCGTGGCCTTCTCCGCCGATGAAGTCTATGCGATCGCCGAATTGATCCGGCGCCAGCGTGGCGGCGCGGCAGTGGTGCTCGGTGCGCTCAGTCCTCGCACACGCAACGCACAGGTGGGGCTCTATCAGGAAGGCGACGTCGAATATCTGGTTGCGACGGACGCGATCGGCATGGGCCTCAACCTCGACGTCGATCACGTTGCCTTCGCGCAAGATCGCAAGTTCGACGGCTTTCAGTTCCGCAACCTGAACCCCGCAGAAATGGGTCAGATCGCCGGCCGTGCCGGACGCCACGTCCGCGACGGGACTTTCGGCGTCACCGGGCAGGTCCAGCCGCTCGACGAGGAACTGGTGGAGCGCATCGAAACCCACGAGTTCGACGAGGTCAAGGTTCTGCAGTGGCGCTCCAAGGCGCTCGATTTCTCCTCCATCCG
>DASYHX010000156.1:0-10565 GCA_035998065.1 Pseudorhizobium sp. | reverse complement strand
GCGCTTCTCGATCGCCCTCGCGATACGGCCGGCATGCTTCTCTTCCCCCAGGAATCCGAAAATGCGGGTCAGGTCACCGACCTTCGCTCGATTGACGACATCGGCGGCGGACACACCGGCGGACGACATGCGCATGTCGAGCGGCCCGTTTCTCTGGAAGGAGAAGCCACGCTCCGCCTCGTCGATCTGCATGGAAGAGACGCCGATATCGAGCACAACGGCATCTAGCCCTTGGTCGGGGGCATGGGCGTCCAGATCGGAGAACCGCGACTGAACGAGCGCCAGACGCCCGCCGCTCGACGCCACCAGACCCTGCCCGGCAACGATCGCGCTCGGGTCTCGGTCGAGCGCAATGACCGACGCGCCACTTTGAAGGATAGCGGATGTATAACCGCCGGCACCAAACGTACCGTCGAGGATTACTTGCTCGGGCTGCGGATCAAGCGCCGCAAGCACCTCCGAGAGAAGAACCGGAATGTGGCGAACAGGTCCGCCTTCGGCCTCGGTCTGCCCTCCGCCAATGTTCGCCGCCATTCCAATCCCCCGTCTCAAGCGGGGCGTGATGGAAAACGCCCCTCCCTTGCCGCCGCCTGCGCATCCTGAAACGCCTGCGGCTGCCAAAGCTGAAAATGATCCGAGCGCCCGACGAAGGTGACTTCCGAGCTGATTCCCGTGAAGCCCCGGATGAAATCCGTGACCATCAGCCGGCCCTCCGCATCGAGCCTCATGAAGACCCCGCCACCGTGAACCAGCAGCGACATCCTGTTCGCTTCCGGCGAGAAAGGGTCGACGGACGCGATTTGCCGCTCGTAACGATCGAGCAGATCCGGACCGCCGACGCTGATCGCCGGATAGATAAAATCCTGGAGACAATAAAGCTCCTGGATCCCCCGCTCCACCAGAACGTTCCGAAAGCCTGCAGGCACAGAGACGCGCCCCTTGGCATCGATCCGGTTGGTAGCATTCGACAGGAAGCGGTTCGTTACGCCTGACATCCGCCCCGTTGCTCCTCAGGGCGTCCACGCGCCCCTGATACACGACTGAACCAGACAAGGCTTCGCCCACCAAACGGATGAACATCCGCTCGCTGCAGCGACCGCAACTTGATGATTGGCGGGCCTTCATTTGCCCTTGAACAGTATGTGAATGGGATAACATGGGACCATATGGGCGTCAATGGGAAGAGGCCCCGCAGCAAGGCCGCAACAGCGTTTATTTATGAGCCGTTAAGTTTAACAAAGGGTTAGTAGGCATTGCCGAGAATGCGGTTCGAGAGCCTCTGCTAAGAGAACCCTCAAATAGCATTAACATATTGTAAAAGAATGATTTTTAGATCATGCTGACATAGAAGAACCGCCCGCGAGGGTGGCCCATCGTGGCGTCTATTTCATGAGAAGTTGAGAGCCAGTTGGCCTGTAAGCCGGGTTCTGTATGGCCCCGGCGCAAGCACCGGAACGTGGCAGCCATTCATCTGGGACGATGCTTGCACATCGCCTCGCGCAACCCACCCGGATGACTGGCCCGGAAACAGGCTGTAGCGCCGCAAGCGACACCCGCGTCATCCCTATTCGGTCTTGCTCCCGGTGGGGTTTACCTTGCCGTTCCTGTCGCCAGGACCGCGGTGGGCTCTTACCCCACCCTTTCACCCTTACCCCGCCACCTCTCCTGCTCGGCAAAGGAGCAGGACAGCAGGCGGGGCGGTTTCCTTTCTGTGGCACTTTCCCTAGGGTCGCCCCCGCCGGACGTTATCCGGCACCGTGTTTCCGTGGAGCCCGGACTTTCCTCACCTCACCGCCTTTCGGCATTGGTGAAGCGCGGCTGCCCGGCCAACTGGCAGGCGTGGGATAGTCGACTTCATCCGGGAACGCCAGCGGAAAGCGCTGACGCCGCCGACCAGCTGGGGTGAAAGACGTGACGCAGGCGGCTAGGGACGCATTAGAAAGTTTGAGCCGCGGCATCAGGCGCTCCATGACCTGTGTCAGCTGGCGGTGGGCAGCTGTCTCGGCCACCGCTGCGGATCCGGTGCAGGGTCACGAAGGAAGCCTCACCGGAGAAGCGGTAACATCGCGCTTCCGAAGTCATCTTCGCCAAGTCCGCCCTTCAACATCAGCAGCGCTCCCAGCCGCCCGAGTTCATCGGAGGATTTCGCAGCAACAAAATTGCCACCTGTCAGAACGGCCACCTGAGAGGACGGCTGAAAGCCGGCATAGGGGCGGCCGGTGGGGGTAAATGTCGCCACGCAGGGTGCAGATGTCGTGCGGCAGCCGGAAAGGCCCGGCATCAACTGCAGCGCGACTTCGACGAGCCGGCGCGCTTCAACAGGATCGCCCGAGCTCCGGAACCATGTGCGGACCTCGTCAAGTGTGGCGAAGCCACCTGCTTCTATGTCTCCGCCGAGCTTCAGATAAACCTTGCCATCGGGATAGCGCACGGGTGGGAGGATGTAGACATGATCCTCTTCCCGCTCCGTGAAGACGATGGTGGACGGCATGGTACCGAAGCGGGCCTGCCTTTCTTCATCAAGTTCGAAAAAGACCACGGTGCGCGGCGCGGCCCTGAGATCGAGCGGGCGTGGAAGGATGTTGTGGAAGTTGGAGAAGGCGCCGGCGGCGATTAGCACCCGTTCCGCCTGGCAAACCATTCCGTTGGCGGCTTCCACCCGCACATGTCCGCCCTCTTCCCTTACCGAAGTTGCAACCGTGTCAAAGCATCGGACACCTTGCTCTAAAGCGACCGCCGTTTGGGCTCGTACAAGGGCACGCGGATCGATGTAGCCGGCCTCGACATGCTCGTAATAGCCGAAGAGGTGCGGCGGAAATGAAAACTGCGGGAAGTGGGATGCAAGCTGTGGCGCTTCAAACTTCTCGACCAGAAGGCCGGAGACCTGCGCGACTTGGGCGGCGCGATGGAGATAATCTGAGGCGGAACGCGGCTCCGGACCAGCAAAAAGGCAGCCTGCTTCGGTGTAGAAGCGGATGCCGCTCCGTTCCTCGATCTGTCGGTAGCGTTCGATGGAGCGGGCGGCGAAGCGGGCCCAGAGCGGGTCGGCATCGAACCGGCGAGTGATCCGCGCCTCGTCATAGTGACTGGCGAAAACCCCTTGATGTGACTGGTAAACCAAAGGCTCCGCCGGCCCGATCAGTGCGACCCCATCCGCTTGTTCGGAGAGATGACGCGCGGCAGCGGCACCCATCATGCCGCCGCCGATGACGATATACCTAAACTGCTCTGCCATGCCTTGCCGCTGTTCCCGAAGCCCGCTTCCCGACCGGAGTTCTAACCGGTTCGGGTTGCGGAAGGCCAGCGGCAAAGCGGCGCAGGCGGATCAGGTTTCCAGGAGAGCAAGAACCTTGCCGCAATAGCGCTTGGAGATCGGGTTCATGCGCTTGGCGCCATGACCGGCATTGTACTTCAAGATCGTGCCGCAGGTCTTGCCGCCGCCGAGTTCGTGCGCCGCTCCAAGGTACTTCATGCCGAATTCGATGTTTGTCTCCGGGTTGTAGAGCTGCTTGACGCTGCCCTTGTAACCCATCATCCGAGCCGTTGCCGGCTTGATCTGCATCAGTCCGATTTCGCCCGCAGCGCCCCGCGCCTTGGGATTGAAGTTGCTTTCCACCTTCACCACGGCATGGGCGAGTTCGACGGGAACGCCATATTCCTTCGCATACTTGGTGATGATCTTTGAGTAGGGGTTAGTTGACTGCATTGCCGCAGCGAGCGGGCTCTTGGACGAGGCATAGCCCGCGGTGGTGACTTTCGATTGCAGCGCAACGGTCTTTGTCTTGGTTGCCTCTTCGGCGAACGCACCCTGAGGAGCAGCGGTAAGCATGACGACACAGGCCGCAGCGGCAACAATTGCATTTCTCATTCTCGAAAAACTCTCCGGACTAGCGGTCTCACCTGGCCAAGCGCCAGCCTCTGCGCACCGCGCCACGTAAGCGCTGCGGCAGTGGGTAAGACCCACAGATCATTGATGTTTTGCAGTCCCCCGTCCTTCGGTGGCGACCACGTCGATGAGCTGGTTTTAAACGGCGCAATGAGGAGATGATGTGGCACGGGCAATTTTTTGTGCCGAAGCGAAGGAACTAAGGCCCTCCCCAGACATTAAGTCAGGTTGAAATCCGGCAGCGACACGATCAGCCGATGGAGCGTATCGATGGTGGACATGTCGGCGATGCCATCGACGCGCTGCTGACGAAAATGACGCTGAAAAGCTTCGATGACGCCCTTCGTTCTGTCGCAGAAAAGGCCATTGACTTCAATGTCATAGCCATAGATGGACAGCATCGACTGGAGCGCCTCTATTGGCTGCCCGCTGTCACCCCGTTGGAAGAACCGGCCGCTGCTGATGGGTGTGGGTTCAACCCAGTGCCCCAGCCCCGCACGATGCAGTCTCTCCCACGGAAAATTTTCGCCGGGATCAACCTTCCTGATCGGGGCCACATCGGAGTGTCCGAGCAACCGTTCAGCTCGAATCATCCACCGCGAGCCGCAATCGCGACACAATTCCACGACGGCCTCGAGCTGTGCGTCCGGGAAGGACGGCAGGCCACCAGGATGGCCGGCATTGCCGATCTCGATCCCGATGGAAGCGGAATTGATATCACTCTCTCCCGCCCAGCCGCTCTTGCCGGCATGCCAGGCCCGAGAGCGTTCCGGCACCAGTTGCAGAACGCGTCCGTCCTCATGGACGAAATAATGGCTGGAAACCTGGCTTTGCGGATTGCAGAGCCAGGAAAGCGCCTGCTCGTGGTCCGGCATGCCCGTGTAGTGCAGAATGATCATATCTGGCGCGCGCTCGCCCGCACGAGGCCCGAAATTCGGAGAGGGTCTCACTGCTGCGCCGGAAAAATCGGCGGCAAAGTCATTCATGCAGCGCGACGCTCTTTCTCGATCGCAGCATAGGCCGCATTCAGCGCTGCCATGCGTTCGTTGGCTGCCGCATGCAAGGCCGCGGGGACGCCGCGGGCGATCAGCCGGTCGGGGTGATGCTCGGAGACCAGGCGCCGGTAGGTCCTGCGGATTTCGGAGAAGTCGTCCTCCGGCGAAACCCCCAGTACGAGATAAGGATCTCTGCCCTCCAGATGGACATGGCGGGCGAGGATACGGCGGAAGTGCTCCTCGTCGATTTTGAATATCTCGGCGATCCTCGCCAAGAACGCCAGTTCTTTCTCGTGCATCAACCCATCAGCCTTGGCGATATGGACGAGCCCGTCGACAACGTTCTCCAGCATCGGACAATTCTCGTCACCGCTTCCGCAGAGGCCGGCGAGCTTTGTGGCATAGGCCTCGTAGCCGGCGATGTCCTGGCGCGCCAGGTTATAGAGCCGTGCGACGTTGTGTGCTTCCTCCGCAGGAAAGTCGAAGATTTGGCGGAAGGCGTCGACCTCCTTCTCAGTGACCAAACCATCGGCTTTCGCCATCTTGGCCGAGAGGGCAATGATCGCCACAGAGAAGGATACCTGCCGGCGCGTCTCTGGATCGCCTTCGAAGACCGATCGAATCGCCTCGACCACGCGGCCGAGCGCATTGCCTGCGGCGTCGCCAATTGCGCCGAGCAGTCGGTCCCACAGAGAAGATATCTGAAAGCAGTTGAAATCGAAGTTCATGCCGCAAATGACCAGATAATCGGGTTGGGCGCAAGGAGCCTGACTGTGCCAGGACGGTTAAACTATGTTCATCTTTTCCGAACAAAGAGCCAACTTCTGAACGCCTCCTCCGTTCCAAGCTTTCTCTCTGAAAGTACGCAACTGCCGCGCCCTCCCTGGGTCACAGCATCAGGACGCCGCAGCGTTGCCGCCTTCGGCTCCGCGACTTCCCGGCGGCTTCTCAAGTGTCAGCACCTGAAACGATTAAATTGGACGCTTGCGACGCGGAAGGCTCCCCAGGTGGCGAAATGCCCGTTTTTCCTGATGAATCTGCTTTACAGCCGTTATTCTCTGCTCCACATCCTGCTTATGTTCACAATGCCGATTGGCGCTACAGGAGGATGGGATGGCAAAACAGAAAGTGGCGATGTTGACCGCGGGCGGATTGGCTCCCTGTCTCTCGTCTGCGGTCGGCGGGTTGATTGAACGTTACACCGATCTGGCCCCCGAACTCGAACTGGTTGCCTACCGTTCCGGCTACCAGGGCCTTCTCAAGGGCGAACGTATCGAGATTACGCCCGATATCCGGGAAGGCGCCCATCTGTTGCATCGCTACGGCGGGTCACCGATCGGCAACAGCCGGGTCAAGCTCACCAACGCGGCCGATTGCGTGAAACGTGGTCTCGTCAAGGAAGGCGAGAACCCCCTTCAGGTTGCCGCTGACCGCCTTGCCGAAGACGGCATTACCATCCTCCACACGATCGGTGGCGACGACACGAACACCACCGCGGCCGATCTTGCCGCCTACCTCGGCGCCAACGGCTATGATCTGACCGTGGTGGGGCTACCAAAGACGGTGGACAACGATATCGTGCCGATCCGCCAGTCGCTCGGCGCCTGGACGGCCGCTGAAGTCGGCGCGCACTTCTTCGACCACGTCAGCAACGAACAGAGCGCCGCCCCCCGCACGCTCGTGATCCACGAAGTGATGGGGCGCCACTGCGGCTGGCTGACCGCTGCCACGGCACGCAAATACATCCAGCGCACCCAGCACAACGAATATTGCGAAGGCCTGATGATGAACACGTCGATGAAGAACATCGACGGTCTTTACCTCCCCGAAATGGTCTTCGATCTGGAGAAGGAGGCGGAGCGCCTGCACCAGGTGATGGACGAGCGTGGCTACGTCACCTTGTTCGTCTCGGAAGGCGCCTGCCTGGATGCCATTGTCGCCGAACGAGAGGCCTCTGGCGACGAGGTCAAGCGCGACGCCTTCGGCCATGTGAAGATCGATACGATCAACGTCGGCAACTGGTTCCAGAAGCATTTTGCAGCCCGACTTCATGCAGAGCGTTCGATGGTGCAAAAATCCGGTTACTTCGCCCGTTCCGCTCCGGCCAATCCCGGAGACCTGCGGTTGATCCAGAGCATGGTCGACCTCGCCGTCGACAGCGCCTTCGACAAGATCTCGGGTGTCACCGGCCACGATGAGGGTCACGGCGGGCGCCTGCGTACGATCGAATTCCCTCGAATAAAAGGTGGAAAACACTTCGATCTGTCGGCAAAATGGTTCGGTGAGGTGATGGACTTTATCGGTCAACCGTTCGAAACCGCCTGACGACATCGCGAACACAGAATGGGGAGGAAGCAATGACTATCGAAACATGGACAGCCTTCTGCGCTGCCTCGATCCTCGTCATCGCGCTTCCCAGTCCGCTTGCTCGTCTCATCGCCCGCTATGCCGCCCAGCGAGGTCGCCATACGGCGTTCCTGACCGTGCCGGCCGTCGCGCTGGGGCTCGGCGCGGCGATGACGGTTGCCGCTCTGCCGCTGCTGGCGGTTACCTGGGCGGCGCCATCGCTTCTCAAGCCTCTTTCCTGGCTCGGGCTGGCCTATCTTATGCTTTACGCCCTATGGTCGTTCCAGGAGCCCTCGATCCGCTGCCCGATCGTCGCCAACGACAATCTGCCGGAACAGCGCCCGGCGGGGATTTTTGGGCGGCTTCTGGGCAGCTGTCTCGTCAGCCCCCGCTATGTCGCCGTCCTGATGGCACTCCTCACCCAATTCGCCTTGCCGGCGATGGAGTCTCCGGCGATCCTGTTTCAGATCCAGGCGGCGTTCATTGTCCTGATCGCCGCCGGGGCGCTGACGCACGTCGTCTTCCCGCGACGCGCCATCAATCGCTCAGGCGGTGGTGCGCGGCTGCATCCAGTCTCGCGCAAGATGGGTACGCGATTCATTGCGCGACGCGCGGTGACCGCCGGGTACCGTCGCATCGCCGCCTGAGTCCGGCTTGCCCGGACCAAGTTGATAGGTTAATGAAAAACCAGCAGACGACATTTGGGCGGCTGGAGAAACCGTAAGATCATGAGAGCGATCCAATGGCGATGAACCGGTTCTTGAGCCGCACGGCCCTCGTTTCCTTGGCCCTCGCATCAGGGCTTGCGGGCTGCTCCAGCGTGGAACCGGACGCAGGGAAGACAACCCGTTTGGAGCCCGCTACAGGAACTGCTGAGCAGACAACCTTAGCAGACGCCGTTGCTACCGACGGATCCACGACCACGGTTGCCACGACCTCTGGCGACACGGCGGGCGCAGTAGCACAAGCCAAAACCGGCCGCATCCCCCTTGCCACCCCCAATACGACCTCGGCGTCACTGGCGCAGAATGCGGCCATGGCTCGTCCCGAGATGGCACCTCAGGTGGCCTATGCGACGGCGGATCCGGTCTCGGCAACACGCGCTGCTGCAGCCATCACCTCGGTTACCGAAACCGAAAGCGTAAGCATCCCCGCCGCAAATCTTGGCACCCAGGCGCTTACCTCGGACGAAGACGGACTGACGCCAGACATGCAGGCCCTGCAGTCGACCATTCCTATTCCCCGCCCGGACATAAAGCCGCTTGCTTATGCTGGTCAGCCTGCGCCTGCCGCGGTCGCAACGCTGCAGTCCGTTGACACCCGCAACCAGTTCCCGCCGGCTCCAGGTGACCCGCTTCCCGCGACGGCCGCCGATGCACCAGCAGACCTGACGAAACTTATCAAGCACTACGCCGGTCTCTATGGCGTCCCGGAGTCTCTCGTCCACCGGGTGGTCCATCGCGAAAGCCGCTACAACCCAAAGGCCTATCACAAGGACGGCTACTGGGGTCTTATGCAGATCAAATACGCCACGGCGAAGTCGATGGGCTATGAGGGGCGGCCTGAAGGCCTTCTCGACGCCGAAACCAACCTCAAATACGCGATCAAATACCTCCGCGGAGCATGGTTGGTTGCCGACAACAGCAACGACAACGCGATCCGGCTCTATGCACGCGGCTACTACTACGACGCCAAGCGCAAGGGCATGCTGCACGTCCTGCAGCAGTAGTCTGTCTTATCAATTCCTCTTGATCATCGGCTGACTTCAACGATCCGGCGCACGAGCGGTGTGGCGCTGTATCCTTCTCGGCTCGGGGTAAGGCCAAGCCGAACGACCACCAGGTCAAGCGACGGAATGACTGCGATCGTCTGGCCGTCATGCCCCCTCAGGAAGAAGGTATCGGCCGGAAGGTCGGACGCGTCGTCGTCCGGCAGCCATGTCTGCATCTTCGAATACCGACGGCCTGATGTACCGTTCGGCTCGTCCATCAAGTCGATAAAGCCCTCCGGCAGGAGTCTCGTGCCGTTCCAAACGCCGTCACGCGCCAGCAGAAGCCCAAACCGTGCCCAATCCCTACCCGTCGCGTACATATAGGAACTGCCGACAAAGGTGCCTGCCGCATCGGCTTCCAGAACAGCGCCTGTCATGCCGAGCGGTCGGAACAGCACGTCCTGCGGGTACCGCAGAGCGGCTGCGGGATCGTCCAAGACATTCATCCAGATGCGCGACAGGAGCACCGCAGTGCCGGAAGAATAGCTGAAGCGGCTTCCTGGTACCGCTTCGAGCGGTGCGTCTGCGGCAAAGCCTGCCATATCCGGCTCGAGGTAGAGCATCTGGGTGACGTCCGTTACTGAGCCGTAGTTCTCGTTGAACGCAAGACCGTCCTCCATCGCCAGCAGGTGGGCAAGCGTGATCTCTTCGCGCGGGTCGCCGATCCACTGCGGCAGAAGCGCCTGCTGGTCGAGCCGCAACCGTCCGTCGCGCAAAAGGGTACCGATGATCGCCGCGTTGACCGTCTTCGTCATCGACCAGCCGAGGAGCGGCGTGGTCGCGGAAAATCCTTCGCCGTAGCGCTCGCCGATGATGCGGCCGTCGCGAACGACGACCACCGCCCGCAGGCCGGGTCCAGCGAAAGTGGGATCTGAAAGAACCGCCGCAATGGCCTGATCCGATTCAACGATGTAACCATCTGGCCACAGATCACTCCCGACACCGGCCTTTGCAGATTCTTCTGTGGTGGGAGCAGAAATTGCGGCTCCGCGCTCCGGCACCGCTGCACATCCGAGGCCTTCGCGATAAACGGCTTCGTTGGGAGCAATGAAGCCTAAGAGCGCCGCCCTCACCCGCCTCTCATCCCGGTCGACTTCCACCGTCATCAGCTTGAGCAGCGGATGACCCGGCGCCTGCACATCGACTGCGAGCACCTGCTCGGGGTCGCGTTTCGCCAGGAAGACATTCGAGCAGACGATCTTGGCGGTATAGCCCGCACCGACCCGCAGCAGGGCCGGAGGCACGAAGTAGAGCCAAGCGACACCACCGACCAGAAGCACGATCAAGGCAACGGCCAAGGCTTTAAGGATACGCGGGAGATATTTCATCGAGGCTTCCTGTTGTTCTCCAATGCAGCACCAAACAGCGGCCTGGAAAAGCCCCTTCCGGGTATTGCGCACAGCCTGCGTCATCAATCTGTAGCATCGCCCGTCTACATGCCCGGAAAACACGGCGGGAGACGATCATGGCGGATGTTGCTCAGCATGCAGGCGGATATCTCGCTAACCGCAGGCTCAAGGACGCGCTGCTGCAGCACAAAGCGCTGTCGCGCAAAGGCTTTTCGGAA
>DASYHX010000132.1:0-2271 GCA_035998065.1 Pseudorhizobium sp. | reverse complement strand
GCGTCCCACGGAGATGCATTTGACGCAAGAGCAGCAGGTCGACCCCGTCGCATATCGCAACGGGATGGCGCGTTACGCAGGTCACGTGCAGGTGGTGACAACGGAGCATGAGGGGATCAGACGAGGGGTGACGGTGACGGCTGCCTGTTCGGTGTCGGACGACCCGCCCAGCCTGCTCGTCTGCTTGAACCGCAGTAATCCGAACAACGAGATCTTCCTGAAAAGCGGGTGCTTCGCCTTGAACTCGCTGGCTGCCGGTCACCAGTCACTGGCGGGTGACTTTGCCGGATTCGGAGAGGTGACGGGTGCGGAGCGCTTTTCCCGCGCCGCCTGGACAACCTTGTCTACCGGGGCTCCGGTTCTCTCCGATGCCTTGGTCTCGTTCGACTGCCGCATTACCGAAATCAAACCGGTCTCCACGCACTTAGTAATGTTCGGTGAGGTGGTTGGCCTCCGCTTCGGGCCACAGAGCGAAGCACTCATCTATCTGGACCGCAAGTTCCGCGCGCTCTAGAGTGGCCTCAGGAGGCGCCATGACAGATGACAGCGCGACAGCGGTTCCTTCGTCGATCGACGAGACCGCGGCTCTTCTGGAGCGTGAAGACTATCTTGCCGACCGGCGGCTGGCGACGGTGGTGTTCCTCGCCTTGAAGATGAAACGGCCGCTGTTCCTCGAGGGGGAGGCTGGCGTCGGCAAGACAGAAGTGGCCAAGACGCTAGCAAAGGCGCTCAGTCGGCCGTTGATCCGGCTCCAGTGTTACGAGGGCCTCGATGTCTCCTCTGCCGTCTACGAGTGGAATTATCCGGCACAGATGCTGGAGATCCGGCTCCTGGAGGCGAGCGGCGTGCGCGACCGGGAACGGCTGGAAACGGATATCTTCGCAGAACGGCACCTGATCCGTCGACCGGTTCTGCAGGCGCTTGGCCGGGCGGGGATGGCTGCTCCGGTTTTCCTGATCGATGAGCTGGACCGGACCGATGAAGCTTTTGAAGCCTTCCTGCTGGAGGTTCTCTCCGACTTCCAGGTGACGATCCCGGAACTGGGGACAATCAAGGCGGCCGAGCCACCGATCGTCATCATCACCACCAACCGGACGCGCGAGATTCATGATGCGCTGAAACGGCGCTGTCTCTACCACTGGGTAGATTATCCGAACGCCGAGCAGGAGCTGGACATCGTCCGCCGCAAAGTGCCGGGATGCAGCGAACGGCTTGCGGCGCAGGTGGTCTCCTACGTCCAGAAGCTGCGCGGCCTCGACCTCTTCAAGAACCCGGGCGTGGCGGAAACGATCGATTGGGCGACCGCTCTGACGGAACTGGATCGGATCGCGCTCGACCCGGAGACAATTGCGGACACACTCGGCACTCTGCTGAAGTATCAAGACGATATTGCGAGGGTACAGGGTGGCGAGGGAGAGCGCCTGCTTTCAGAAGTAAAGGCAGAACTGCTGGCCACGGGGTAGCCAATGCAGGATCTTGATCACCAGGAGGAACCTCGGTTCCGGTCCCCACGCAACAGCGGCGACGGCTGGCTGGCGGATAATCTCGTGCATTTTTCGCGCGTCCTTCGCCGCGCGGGCATCCGGACAGGTCCCGGCGCCAGTGCCGATGCCATCCAGGCGATCGAGGCGATTGGCATCGGATCGCGTGCGGAGTTCCATGCTGCGCTCTCCGCGGTTTTCCTGCAGCGGCACGAGGACCAGCCGGTCTTTGACGAAGCTTTCGACCTTTTTTGGCGCTCTCGCGATCTTGTCGGGAAGATGATCGCGCTGATGTCGCCCAAGGCTGCCGATCACCGCAAGCCCGAGAAGCCGCGCGCCGGCCATAACCGGGTTGCAGAGGCTCTGACGGCCGACAGGCAAATTCCGGAACGGAAGCAGGAGCCGCCGACGGTGGATGTGGACGCGACGCTCACGGCCTCGCAGCGGGAGCTGTTCCAGCGTCTGGACTTTGCCCAAATGACTGCGGCGGAACTTGCGCTTGCTAGGCGGGAGATCGCGCGCCTCGCGCTGCCGCTCGACGAGACGCTGACGCGGCGCTGGCGGCCTGCCGCTGCTCCCGGCCGCATCGATCCGAGGGCGACGATGCGCGAAGCGATGCGCAGTGGCGGTGACCTGATGCTGCCGCGCTTTCGCAAGCGGCGCCGCGCACCGCCGCCCTTGGTGGTGCTCGCCGATATTTCCGGCTCGATGAGTCAGTATTCGCGCGTCTTCCTTCACTTCCTCCATGCGCTGACCGAGAAACGAACGCGGGTGCAGACGTTCCTGTTCG
>DASYHX010000122.1:0-20129 GCA_035998065.1 Pseudorhizobium sp. | reverse complement strand
GCCCGCCGCGCTCAGCGCCTCGTATCGGTCCGAAAGATCAAAGAAACCCGGCTGTACTGCCATCTCTGCCTCCGCTGTCGCGTACCGGCAGTGAATCACCTCAAGCCGTCAGACGCCACCGGTTTTTCGAGGTGTCCAGCTGTTGCTATCCATCATCGAGGCACATGAATATCCGGCTTTGGAAGACGAGTCGCTGCGACTTCGCGCAGAGTTATTTCGGCAAAAAATTATGTCATCCGACCTATTGAAAAATATCGTCGAAGAAATTTCGGAATTGTATCTCGATGATCCAATTCGTTCTGTTTCGGGATTCCTCGCCACTTACTCTCGAATGTCAGGAATAACGATGCAAGAGGTCGTAGCACGATGCAGCGAGATATTGATTGAAAACAACGCTGTTAGCCCCCTAAAACTTCTCGAGCGTTATTAAATATGGGTGCCCCTAAGGGATCTTCGAACGGCGCGAGCTACCGTGAGGCGATCATGTCTGAGGCACATGCAAAAATCCAGTTTGAGCTCGACTCTTGTCGAGGCCGCAGATGGTTTTCGCCAACGGAAGTCGCCGCTTTCCTTGCGCCCCAGGTTGGCGTTAGTGTGGGCCGCCTGATGCGGAACAAAAGATACAGGGCCCTGATTGACGAACACGTGCTTCAACAGCCCGGACTAGGAGTGCGAGCAATTGATCAGTCTGACCAAGGAAAAGATACCCGCATCGCAGCGTTGGAAACGGAAAATGCCAACTTGCGCCGCGAGATTTGCCGTCTGACGCAAGCTATCTCAAATGGCAGCATTTCCGACAATCGTGAGCGCTTGCCTAGCAAAACTTCCCAGAATCACGATAACGAAGACGAGTTCAAACCAATACTTATGGCATTTTCTAATGTTTTGGATGAAGTCGGCAAGATCGGGATAGAAGTAAGGGCGGAAGGTATATTTAATCGAGCTCGTAGACCGGGTGGTGACAAAATTGTTGATAGCAAAAATATAGAAGATTTCATCAGGTATTACCTTGAATCTTCCAGATAAACCGGGCGGGGTGGGATTCGAACCCACGGTAGACTTGCACCTACGGCGGTTTTCAAGACCGCTGCCTTAAACCACTCGGCCACCCGCCCAGGGGCGCGCATCTAGCTTAGACTAGGGCTACTTTCCAGCTCTTTTTTAAGATTGGCTCGCTCAGTTGCAGTCACTGTTTGAGAGGGAGTAGCCCGTTAGATTGGAGAAAGACATGAGTCAGAAGATCGCCAACGCCGCAACGGCCCGGACGAGCCAGGCCATCAGTCCTGAAGAGGCCGCTGCCGGCGCGCGCGCCATAGTCCGCCTCTTTAGTGATTGGCAACTGGCAGACGCCGATGCACGCCAGATTCTCGGAGGCATAAGCGCGAGCACTTGGGCGCGCTGGAAGAACGGAAACGTTGGCAGGGTTAATCAAGATCTTGCTACGCGAATTTCGCTGCTTTTGGGCATCCACAAGGGCCTTCGCTATCTCTTTATCGATAATATGCAAGGCTATGCCTGGGTAAAAAAGCCTAACCTAACCTTTGAGGGGCAGTCGGCGCTCGACGTCATGCGTCAGGGGAGCATCTTTAGTTTGCAGCGGGTGCGCCGCTATCTTGATGGCGAACATGGCGGGGCGTGATGGTTGTCCAACGTCAGCGTGTCGAGCGGTGAACGCCCCCGACGTGAGACTCGCCTTAGCTTCGCCCTGGACGACCGGCACGGGGGGCAACTCATGCGGGACTGACAGTCCCACTCATGCAAGTCGTTCGGTCGCTAATTTCGGGTCCTCAGAGCGAACCGACAGTTCAGTCGCCCGATCAGAAGAATGGGGCCAATTGGCCTCGGTGCGCAGCCACTCAGTTTTTGATGGCTGTATCGGTCCGCGACTGCCAACCGGGGCCGCCGGATTTAAAATGCTCGATCACCTCGGGCGAAAGGCGAAGTGAGTAGCCCGCAGACAGTATGTTCGTGCGGTGGAGTTGCCCCATCCATGGAGCAAGCAAGAAACGGGGGACGCCGGACGGGTTGCGCCTAAAGGCTGCGGTTTCATGGAATTGGCCTCCAGTCACCCGATCATCGGCAACCGATCTATTATCAGGATCGGAACCGGAGCGGATCATGCTCACCATTCGCCTGATAGTCAGCAATCGGGCTTTCCCGAATGTTGGGGTCGGCACCATCCGACCGTCGGGATAGCGCTCGATCTGCGGTATCGTGTCGCGGGCATAGGCGCCATCGTATCTTGAGCTTTCCCACGCAGAAGATCGACTTTCAGATCATTGTCGACCTGGATGAGGTCACGGCATGAGAGGTCGAGACCGATGCTGTAACCCGCGATCGCGGCAGCCGCCTCCACCTTTGTGGCATGTCGAAGCGGCCTGCCAATAACGACTGCCAGTTCGCACTCCCAATCGAACTGCCGTGTCGAGCGCGGGATGATCACGGTAGCCCCCGGCCCGACCAAAGTGGACTTGGGCGGACGAATGAAGAACGGCATCGACGCCCATCTGCCAGCATCAAGGCCCATTTCTTTCAGATGACCCGAGTAGTTGGCCCCCACTGCCAGCAAAGTCGCGGGATACCGGATCGGCGTGAGTACCTCGACCTCGCTGCTTGAGATCCCGACCCGTCCGTTGATGCGATGCGTTGCGTCAGTGATAACGCCCTCGATCCGATCCCAGGCCCGGAAGACATCCAGGCAGCTGGTGCCACGATTGCTCATCCTCCTGGTTCACGGATTGGATTTGAGTTAGGACGGCAATGTAAAGATTCCCGGACGCAGAGGTCTTCACGGACTTTGGTGTGGGCCACTCCACCAAAGATATGCCGCCCTCCCCCACCCCGCAGTGCAGGGCGCTGGTGATCGAATGCGCCATAGATCACTCACTCAGATGCCTGCGGCTTGAAGGCTGTGAAGCGTCCCGCGCTGGCGGCCTCACTACGATCGGGACGGCGTCGATCGAAGGCTGGACGTCACTCCACATGAGAAATCGCGTGCCGGGATTGCCGGTTTCCCACCGATGCTTGCCACCCAACTGATGCGATACCGCGTCGATGATGTGCGAGCCGAGCCCTTGCGCGCCTCCGCCATTATGCCCGATGCCGACACCATCGTCCTCTACGCACAGGACTCAGTCACCAGATGGGCGGACGTCGAACACGACGCGCACTTCGCCTGGAACATCCACGCGATAAGCATGCTTGCAGGCATTTCCGACGAGTTCCGTTACAAGATGGCAAAGGCAGAAGCTTGGGAGTCCGGTAGATCGAAGTCATCTACCCGGACCGTGATCGTTCGGCAGTCCCTGTCATCCGTGATGATAGTCCGAAGCGACTCACCCAGTTCGCTCAGGAAGATGCCCGGATTGACGCTGTCCTGATTAGGCGCAAGATACATCCGGCGGTGGACATTTGCGACCGCTTGAATCCGAAGCTGGGTCGCCGCGAGGACCGAGGCAGCCTGCCGGTCCGCGACAGTCCGTCCATCCAGTTCCACGATTGCGGCAATCAGCGCCAAATTGTTCGCGATACGATGGTGCATTTCAATAGCACCGTGCGGCTCGGGTTGCGCGGGTACATGGGGTGGTTTCATGGGATTGGCCTCCAGTCACCCAATCAATGGCATCCGATCCGTTCTCAGGATGGAACCAGAGCGGATCATGCTCACCAATTGAGGATTAACCAGTCAGGCCCGAGATTGGCACCAGAACACCGGTGCAGGAAGGTCCATACGATAGTATCGATGTAACATCGGAGGCATTCACGCCGCGAACGCGAATGTCACTGTCTACGCGCCCGGGATATCCAATGCTCGAACAGGAGCTGAATCGGTATTGCACGAACGCATCATAGCCGACCGGGGGGCAAAGCTGGGACATTCGCGACAGTCAACTTTCGGACGTTCATCCAAGGAAGCAGACATTCGCCACCTTTATCATCACCACCGTATTGCGCCCAAAACTGGTCATTGAGGAACTGTTCGGCGATCTGGAAAGTGGCGGGACCGAAGCTGATCTGCCTCGGCCGAAGCTTCACTCGGTTGCATTGTATCTTGCAGGGTCTACGGCTTCACACTGGAGTTGCCGTTGCTCTCGCCATCCGGCTCCGGCCGGCGGCGACGCCCGGCGAGCGAGGTTGTGGTCACGATCCCTATCTGCTCGATTGCTGAGCCATGTTCAGGCGCATCCTATGACTGGGTCAAGTGAGCCGATATCCGCCACCCGTCGAATGGATGATCGGCCGCATCATCTATGCAGCCGATCATGATATTCACCGCCTTAGCAAAGCAATTCAAGCCTGTCTAAACCGGACCTGCAGTGCTACGTATGGCCTAACTCTTGATGGTGTAAACTTCTTCAGTCTTTGAACCATCTGAATATGCCTCGATCACTCGCACCTTGTTGCCCTCAAACGAGAATGTGAGGATTTCGTCCTCTGGACCATCACGCCACCTTCCAGTGCCTGATCCAGCAAAGGAGTCCACGCCGCGCCAGTGAATCCTATTCCCTACAATCCGACAGTCCTGCTTCCACAGCTTCCCGTCATCCGGACGCTTATACTGATTGTGTACAATATCTCCGTCCGCAGAAGCCTTCATAATGGACGGGCTTTTCCCCATCAGAATAGCGATCCCAGCTTTGCAGGCACGGACTTGATCCTTACGTGACAGCGTAGTTGGCTCTCTGGGGGCAACGGCTCCCGGCTTGTCCATTTTGCCAAGCGCGGCGTCTGCATGATTCAGCGCCTCATCAGCCGCAGCTTCCGCGAGCACTGTCTCATTCGCTGCACGCACGGCCTCTCGCTCGTCTGACGAGGATCCGCACGCGGGAAGCCCGCCCATGCACACCAGCAAAATAGCAGTTGAGTGTAGCTTTTTCATTTGCCCTCCCGATGAAGTCTGCTCTGCCTATGGCGGTAATCACTTTCAGCCAAGAACCAGCTAACCGGCATTTTCATCCCGGAAATTTTCCGGATTGCACCATGCATTCGACTGAGAGAGCGAGACCATCGAAATTTTCATAGGGGCTTCCCCATGTTCATTTAAAGATTAAGATGCATTGCAAGGGGGAATTCGTGAATTTTTAAGCTGTTCTGGCAATCCTGCGGCCCTTCGGACGGAGGGCAGTCGCCTTGCGCGGCAAAGATTGGCGATTTCTACAAAAATTAGCACGAGGAAAGTATAACGATGACGGTAACCCTGCGGAAGAACTCGAGCGTCAGCCTTCAGAAGCAAGCCGGCAGTACCCTGACAGGTATTACTTTGGGCGTCGGCTGGGATGTTGCCACCAGCGGCAGCGGTTTCATGGGCAAGCTGTTCGGTGGCGGCCAGCCGGAAAGCATCGATCTTGACGCTTCCTGCATTCTCTTCGACGGCAGCGGCAAGCCGCTCGACATCGTCTATTTCGGCCAGCTCAACAGCAAAGACGGTTCGGTCCGACACAGCGGCGACAACCTCACCGGCGAGGGCGACGGTGACGATGAATCGATCGCCATCGATCTGACCCGGCTGCCAGGTCTGGTCGAAACGCTGGTGCTGACCGTGAACTCCTTCCGGGGCCAGACCTTCGATAAGATCCAGAACGCCTATGGCCGCGTCGTGAACTCGAACGGCACGGAACTGGCGCGCTTCGACATCTCCGACTCCGGCCCGCACACCGGCCTGGTTCTTGCGAGCGTCACGCGCAATGGTGGCGATTGGACGTTCAAGGCCATCGGCGCCCGGGCAACCGGCCGCACGGCTCATGACCTGACGGCGGAAGCCGCTCGCCACATCTAATGCCTTTTGGCGGGGAGAAAAAAGCTCCCCGCCTTCATTCTGGAGTAACGCATGCAGCTGCAGCGGGGGGAAAAGCGCGGCCTGTCTGATCTTGGCGTCGGCAATCGTCTGACGATCAAGGTGGATTTTGGCCTCGAAGGTGTCGATATCGCAGCCTTCGGCCTCAACAAGGAAAAAAAGATTGGGGACGACCGCTATGTCGTTCTCTTCTCCAACACGCGTACGCCGGAGGGAGCAGTCACGCTCATTCCGACATCCGACAGTGCCGTCTTCAACATCGACCTCGACCAACTGCCAGCGGCCATGGATCGGATCGTATTTACCGCGACCCATGATACACGCCCGGTCGCTGAATCTAGGCCGCTCACTGTCACGATTGACGGTTCCAAGGCGATGTTCAACGTCGCAGAGCATCTCTCGTCCGAAAAGGCCGTGATGCTGATCGAGCTTTATCGCCACAGCTCCGGCTGGAAGGTTGGCACGATGGCGGCCGGCTTTGCAGCAGGGCTGGCCGCTCTCATCGAGCATTTCGGCGGGGAAATCGCTGAAACCCCTTCGCCTGCCCCCACGCCGACGCCGGCCGCGCCTCCGCCGCCCCCGCGTCCCGCAGCGCCGCCTCCACCTCCACCTCCACCTCCACCTCCACCTCCGCCGCCTCCGGCAGCGCCTGTCTCGTTGAAGAAGATCACATTGGAGAAATCCAATCCGTCGGTCAGCCTCAAAAAGACCGGTTCGACGTTCGGCGAGATCATCCTTAACCTGAACTGGAACCAGGGCGAAGCGAAGCGCGGCTTCTTCGGCGGCGGGTCCAAGAAGGTCGACCTTGACCTCGGCGTCATGTTCGAGATGCATGATGGCTTCAAGGGTTGCATCCAGGCTCTCGGCGAGAGCTTCGGCTCGTTTGACTATGCGCCCTGGATTGAGCTCTCCGGCGATGACCGCACCGGCTCGGTCGCAACCGGCGAGACGATCCGGGTCAACGGACGCTTCTTCGACCAGATCAAGCGCATCGGGGTGTTCGCTCTGATCTACGACGGCGTCCCCAACTGGCGCCAGACCGACGGTATCGTCCGGATGAACATCCCAGGGCAGCCCGAGATCGAGGTTCAGATGAATGAAGGGGATGATAACCGCCGTCTCTGCGGTATCGCCCTCATCGATAACGTGGGGGGGAACCTGCAGATGAAGCGCCATATGAAATATTATCGCGACCAGAAGCAGTTCGCCGACGACATCGGCATCCGCCTGCGCTGGACAGCCGGCTCGAAGGATTGAGCCGGCCACCTCATCGTTTCACATTTTTGCGGCAGGATTGACCTGATCCAGCCAGCCCACAGGGGGGTATAAATGAAGAATTTCACAGGGTCATTGGCGTTCACCGTCTTTGCCCTCATTGCAGCCGGTTTCGTCGGCTACAGTGAGTCCGGGTTGCTCAGCGGCGCCCTTTCCATGGCTTTCCTTGCGCTGGTGCTCGGCGTTATGGAAACCTCGCTCAGCCTCGACAATGCGGTTGTCAACGCGACCGTCCTCAAGGACATGGACGAGGTTTGGCGCCGCCGCTTTCTCACCTGGGGCATGCTCATCGCCGTCTTCGGCATGCGCATCATTTTCCCGATCCTGATCGTCTCCTTCTCGGCCTTCGTCTGGCCGTGGGAAGCCGCGCGCATCGCGGTCACCGACCATGAACTCTATGAGCAGATCGTCACCGGTGCCCATGTCGGCATTTCTGGCTTTGGCGGCGCGTTCCTGATGCTGGTCGGCCTCAGCTTCTTCTTCGACGACGAGCGCGAGCATCACTGGCTCGGCTTCATCGAAGGCCCGCTGTCGGCTTTCGCCAAGATCCCTTATTCTCCCTACATCGCGACCGTCGCGATCGTTGCTGGCCTGTCCTTCCTCGTCCACGGTCATGAACAGCAGACCTTCCTGATTGCCGGCCTCGCCGGTGTTGTGGTCTACTTCCTCGTGCAATGGTTCGGGGACCTGGTCGGCGGCGAAGAAGATGCGACCGGTGCGGTCGTTCGTTCAGGCGCAGGCGCGTTCCTCTACCTTGAGGTTCTGGACGCTTCCTTCTCCTTCGACGGCGTGATCGGCGCCTTTGCCATCACCAACAACATCATCCTGATTGCTCTGGGCCTCGGCATCGGCGCCTTCTTCGTCCGCTCGATGACCATCGCGCTGGTGAAGGGTGGCCACCTGGCGGAATTCCGCTTCCTCGAGCCTGGTGCCTTCTATGCGATCATCGCCTTGGGCATGATCATGCTTCTGAGCATCCGGATCGAAACCCCGGAAGTCGTCACCGGCCTGCTGGGCGCGGCCATTCTAGCGCTCTCGCTCTGGGCATCGGTCCGCCACCGCAAGCGCTTTCCGCATGAATATGAAGAGGGTGGTGAAGCCGAAGCGATCCTGCCCACCGGCCAGGTCATCGTCGGTGCGCATACGGCAGGCGCCGACACGGTCGAACCGACCAGCCCGGCTGCTTCGCCGACCGGCAATCCTGGTCCGCAGACGGCCTGATCGAGCAACGGGGCGCCCGACGGCGCCCCTTCATATCACCATCAGACATACGCAAGAGCCATGCAGCTTCAAAAAGGCGCAAACGCCGAGATCGATAGCAATATCGTGGAAATCAGCTGGCACGCCACGCCCGGCAAAGCCGAGGTGGACGTCTCAGCCTATCTTTTGACCGGCGAGCGCAAGGTCGAAGGTGATGCTGGCATGGTTTTCTATGGCCAGCGCAGCGTCCCGGGTGCAAACCTCACGATCTATCAGGAACAGCGCGCAGCGGTTTTCGAGATCAACCCAGCCACACTGCCTGCGACCATCGAGACCATCGCTTTCTGCGTGGCACTGGACACAAGCCACGATCAGTCGCGCCGCCTCGCCGACGTTGGTGCTCTCAAAATGCAGATGGGATCGAACAGCTTCGAGATCCCACTAGCCGGCATGTCCGAGCAGGCTCTCATCATCTGTGAAGTCTATAAGCGCAACGGCACCCTCAAGGTGCGGGCCGTCGGTCAGGGCTTCAACGGCGGTTTGGCCCCGCTTGCTATCAATTTCGGCGTCGACGTCGAAGGCGCCAATGAACAAGCGCCAACGCCAGTCTCCGCCCCGTCAACACCAGTGAGCGCTGTCTCCCTCAAGAAGGTCACGCTCGCCAAAAATGAGCGTGTGAGCCTGTCGAAAGCCACGGGCAGCATTCGCGCCAAGCTCAAATGGGAAGGACGTGGAAAGGGAGAGGGCGACCTCGACCTCTATTGCTTCTACGTCCTCAAGGACGGGGCCTGCGGCAAGGTGTATTGGAAGGACATGGGGCGCTCTCACGCGCTGCCCTACATCAGCCTGTCGGGAGATTCTCAGGTAGCTGGTGAAGAAGAAATAGTCCTGCATCGCCCGGACGAGCTTCGCTACGCCCTGTTTGGTGCTTACAGCGCCGTCAGCAACGGCGCCGGCTCTTTCGAGAGCTATCGTCCCAAGCTCATCTTCTACGGCCAGGATGGCAGCGAGGTCACCGTGCCACTGCTCAATCCGAACCGGACCTCCTACTGGGTCGCCATCACCCATCTCGATATCGATCGCGAGATCGTGATCCAGCATGTCGAGACATATGGGAAGAGCGGCCGCGCCTTTGTTGCTGCTGAACGGGCGCCCCGCCTTCATGCGGATGGCACCTGGGACATCAGCAAGGGGGCAATCGAATTCAAGCGCAAGTAGCTTGATCATCTCTCGCGTGCTGCTGGGCGGGCGCCGCGCGGAACCACCAACGCCAAAATGAAAGGACGTTTGAAACATGGCAATTTCGCTTTCCAAGGGTGGCAATGTCAGCCTGTCGAAGGAAGATCCAACTCTCGACGAAATCATGATCGGCCTGGGCTGGGACGCGCGCGCCACCGACGGCTCGGACTTCGACCTCGACGCCTCGGCCTTCCTGCTGGCCGCCAGCGGCAAGGTCCGCAGCGACAGCGACTTCGTCTTCTACAACAACAAGGTCGTGGCCGGCGTTGAGCATCAGGGCGACAACCGCACCGGTGCCGGCGAAGGTGACGACGAGCAGATCAAGGTCACGCTGTCGAAGCTGCCGGCCGACGTCGACAAGGTCGCGATCGTCGTCACCATCCACGAAGGCGAGGCCAAGGGGCAGAGCTTCGGCCAGGTCTCGAACGCGTTCATCCGCCTGGTCAACCAGAAGTCGAACAACGAAGTTGTCCGCTACGACCTGTCGGAAGACGCCTCGGTCGAAACCGCGATGATCCTCGGCGAAGTCTATCGTCACGGCACCGACTGGAAATTCCGCGCCGTCGGCCAGGGCTTCAAGGGCGGCCTGGGTCCGCTTGCCACCAATTACGGCGTCAACGTTGGCTGATCTGTTCCGGGGGCGCAGCCGCGCCCCCGGCCTGACTTCACACCTTTCAAAAACACAGCACCAGTAGGAGTGTTCAATGGCTGTTTCTCTCGTCAAAGGCGGCAACGTTTCGCTCTCCAAGGAGGCTCCGGGCCTCACCTCCGTCACGGTCGGCCTCGGCTGGGACGTGCGCAAGACCGATGGCCAGGCCTTCGACCTCGACGCCTCGGCTTTCATCATCGGGGAAACCGACAAGGTCATCTCGGACGCGCACTTCGTGTTCTACAACAACAAAACCTCGCCCGACGGCTCGGTCGTCTATGGCGGCGACAACCGCACCGGTGACGGCGAAGGCGACGACGAAACCATCAAGATCGATTTCGCCAAACTGCCGGCCGACGTGAAGAAGGTCGTGATCGCGGTCACCATCCACGAAGGCGCCGAGCGCAAGCAGAATTTCGGTTCGGTCTCGAACGCCTACGCACGCGTCATCAACGATGCCGATGGCAAGGAGCTCGCGCGTTTCGACCTGTCGGAAGACAGCAGCACCAACGCCGCCATGATCTTCGTCGAGCTGTATCGCAGCGCCCAGGGCGAGATCAAGGTGAAGGCGATCGGCGAAGGCTGGGAATCGGGCCTGGCGGGCCTGGCCGGCGGTATGGGCGTTAACCTCGGCTGATATCCATGAAGCGGCCGGTCATCTAGCCGCTACCTCTCGAACCGCCGGGGCCTGCCTTCGGCGGTTCAACTGTCTTTTTTGTCCATAGGATATCGAGCCTTGAACCTGATGAACCCCGGCGAAAAGCGTGCCATCGCGGATTTCACTGACAGCAATGTCATCAACGTGATCGTTGCCCATGATCCGGCCGACATCGACATTGCCGCCTTCGGACTCGACGCGGCGAAAAAGATTGCCGACGACCGCTATACGGTCCTCTTCAGCAACAACGCTAGCCCGGACAAATCCATCACTATGTCCCGGCTGGACAGCGGGACGCTCTTCTCGATCTATCCTGAGAAGGTCCCGGGGCATATCGACCGCATCACGATCACCGCGACCCATGACACGCTCCCGCTGCAACGAGCCACCGTGTTGAAGGCGACCATCAACAACGCTGTGACCGTCGACGCCAAGCCGCATCTCGGCGACGAAAAAGCAGTGATGCTGCTGGATCTCTACCGCCATAATGGTGCCTGGCGCCTCGGCGCTGTCGTGCAGGGCTTTGCTGGTGGTCTTGCGGCCTTGGTCACACACTTCGGCGGAGAGGTCGATGACGGATCTGCTTCATCCCCCGCACCGAGCACCCCTGCGCCGGCGCCCATTCCGTCCGCCGCGCCATCCGCGCCTGTCTCGCTGAGCAAGGTCGATCTGCGCAAGCAGCAAGTCGGCGTCTCGCTCAAGAAGCTGGGGATCGAGCATGAGAAGGCCGAAGTCCTGTTCGTCATCGATGGCAGCGGCTCCATGGCCAAACTCTACAGCAATGGCACTGTCCAGGAGACGGTGGAACGCATCGCGCCAGTAGCCCTGCGGCTAGACGATGATGGCACCATGTCGACCTGGTTTTATGCCTCGCGTTGCAAGCAGGTCGAGGATCTGACCGCAACAAACCTCGAAGGCTTCGTCGCACGTACACTTCCTTCTCCCGGCGCGAAAATCGGCGCCCGCGAGACCGGCAAGAAGGGCTTCTTCGGCGGCGCGCTCAAGGAAGGCGGGGACTCCATCGGCTACGGCAATAATGAGCCAGTGGTTATGAATGCCATTCTGGACGCCGAGCCGAGCCACCGCACCAAGCCGCTGGTGATCATTTTCCTGACCGACGGCGGAATCGACGGTTCGACCTCGAAAGAGATCATCGCGATACTCCAGCGGATCTCGAACCGCCCGATTTTCTGGCAGTTCGTGGGCGTCGGCAACGCGAACTACGGGGTTTTGCGAAAGCTCGATACCATCGACGGCCGGGTTGTCGACAATGCGGGCTTCTTCAGCGTCGATGATCTCTCGCGCATCAGCGACGATCAGCTTTACGACCGCATTCTATCCGAATTCCCAGCTTGGCTGAAGGCTGCGCGTGCCGCACGGATCATGCCCTGACCGCCTGTCTTAACCACAAAAGCACCATCTCTCCTCTAGGACTTTCCCATGCGTATCTGGTTCAATCGCGGCTTCTCCCTTGCTCCTATCTCGGCTGCCATGATCGCAGTCGATCCGACGCTGGAGGTCTACGCGAGCGTGGGCGAAGGCATGCCGGCCTATGAGGGGCCGACGGAGACCTGGGTCGAACCCAATTTGCCGGTGGCTCAATATGTCGAATGGGCGCGGGAGATAGTGATCGCCCGGGGCATCGATATCCTCATCCCGACACGGTACCGCAAAGCCCTCTCGCAAGCAGACCTGCCCTGCCGGGTGGAATTGCCAGGTTCGATCGAGACGCTCGCTCTTCTCGAGGACAAATATGATTTCGCGGAGGCGATCCGCGACGAACCCTTCCACCTGCTGACCACGCCCGTCGAAACCACGTGGCAGTTGGAGAGCAGCATCTTCACCTTTCCAGAAGTCCATGGCGAGGACGCCGAACCCTGCGTAAAGCCGCGCAAGGGCGTCAATGGCCTCGGGTTCTGGCATCTGACCAAGGTCAATCCGACCAGCCATCTCCTCAACCCAGACGAGCGGAAGATCCGAGTGGACCTCTACCTCGATGCCATGCGCGCGCAGGAGGTGGACGGCCCGATCGATGAACTCGTGCTGATGGAATTCCTGCCGGGCCCAGAGATCTCGTTCGACATTCTCGCGCACCACGGCCGGCTGCTGAAGGCAGTCGCGCGCACGAAACAGGAGAACGGCCGCCAGCGTATCCAGTCCGAGCATCCGCTGAAGGACGCGGCCGCCCGGCTGATCGAGCTGTTCAACCTGCATGGCGTTGTGAATGTCCAGTTCCGCAAGGCCAAGGACGGTAGCTGGAAGGCGCTTGAGATCAACAGCCGTCCCGCCGGCGGCGTTGTCTATGGCGAGAAAGTCGGCGCGCGCATCATTGCGGATTGGGCGGGACTGCTGACCAGCCGTCTCACCCCGGACAGCATCGACCGTCGCTCGATCGACACTGAGATCGCCATCTCAAACACCGTTCTTGAAGTCAGCTAAGCACGAGGGCCTCTGGTGATCACTCCGCAACCTGGTCAACGCATCCAGCTTAACAATAATCCAGAATGCCACATCCGGATTCTGGGGCGCGATGCTGAGCGATTGGGCGTCGCAGCGATCAACTCGCAGGGCGCAGTTCTGCCGTTCGAGGAAGGTCAGGAGGGGAGCTGGTATCTCTCCTCCTTCGCTTCGTTGGGTGATCAGTTCGAGATCATCGCCTACATCGTTGATGATCGGTCAGGAGGCTTCGTCAATCAGAGCTATCCCATCCAGATGGAGATTTCAGGCGAGCAATATGCGCTGCCGGCTCCAGACGGCCAACTCGCCGCCATCATCCTCTCTGAAATCTACGTGAAGGCCGGCACTCGGCGGATGAAGGTCTCGAACGAAGGCTATACCTTCGGCATCGACGCCTATCTCCGCGCCCGCAATCTCGCCTCTGTGACCATGCCCTTCCGGCAGCAAAAGCGGGCGCGGACGGAAGAGCCAGACCAAACTTCGCCGTTTGAACCCGACCGGCATCGCCCGTCCGCAGCCCCAGGGCAGGTCATCGGCACCGGCAGCGGTATCATCGTTGCGCCTGATCTCGTGATCACCAATGCCCATGTCATCGAGGATGGAGAGAGCTTTCGTCAGGGACGGACGCAAAATCTCCTCCGACCGGTCGCAGTAGATCCCAAGCATGATTTGGCGCTGCTCGAAGGCTCAACCAATGGCCAGCCTCTGCCCATGCGTATCGGTGCGCCTATCTGGCTCGGCGAAAGCGTGATGGCTGCCGGCTTTCCCCTGATGGATGTGCTGGGCGCTGATCTGAAGGTGACTACCGGCAACATCTCAGGCCTCACCGGAAACCACGGCGACATCTCCCGCTTCCAGTTCACCGCCCCCATCGGGTCAGGCTCCTCTGGCGGCGCCATCGTCGATGAATATGGGAACCTGGTCGGCGTCACCTCGGCGTCCCTTGCCCATGGAAATATGCGCGAGCGCGGTTCGATCTCAGAGAATGTGAACTTTGGCATCCGCAGCAGCTTTGTTTTCGAAATGATCGCGGCCGCCGGCTTCACCGCGCCAACCCTTGGCCACCATTCGGAGAATAATCGCCGGGAGGTCGTCAACCGGCTGCGCGCCAGCGTCGTCAGCATCATCGTCAGCGCCTGAGGGGGTCTCGTGGGTTTTCGATTCAGCAAACGTATTTCAATCTTGCCGGGCGTCCGGCTCAACCTCAGCGGCTCTGGTGCTTCGCTATCGATCGGGCCGCGCGGCGCCTCGATTACGATGGGTAAGCGCGGTGTTTATGGCAATGTCGGCATCCCTGGAACCGGGCTGAGCTATCGCGAGCGGCTCGACAAGCCCAGCCGCAGCTCCACTCCAAGTCGGCCACCAGCCGTGCCAACGCCCCCGGAGCCTCAGATCCCCAACGGCCTCGTAGCTCGGATTGTCGAGGATCAGCTGGTGTTTCTCGATGGAGAAGGCCAGTCCATTGACCCCGCACTGATCCCGCTCATCAAGCGAACCATGAAGGACGAATTGCGCGAATTCCTTCAGGAAAATGTCGATGCGCGTAATGGCGCTGCCACCTCTCTAACGACCATCCATCTCGACATTCCCCAAACCGTCGGCCAGATCTCCGGCTCCAGCGCGGGAAAGCCAAGCCGCGAGCAATTTGCTTCTGGCGAGGAACACATGGCGGCGCTCATGGCTTGGCGGGCCGCTCAAGCGAACGCGGGGCCCGATCTCGCTGCGATCGAAGACGCTTTGCTGCAACGTCTCGGCTGGCTGGAATGGCCCCGCGAAACCAATATCGCGATTTCCTTCAGCGGCGGCAGGCTACTACTCGACGTGGACCTCCCGGAAATCGAGGACATGCCCTCGGTCAAATGGTCGGCTGACTTCACACAGCTGGCATTCCGCCCGAAAGAGCTGACCCAGAAGGAGCGCGCAGCTCTTTACCTCGACCATGTCTGTTCGCTGCTGGTGCGGCTCGTAGGGCATTCTATGGCGGTCGCTGAACCTATCCATACCGTCGCCCTGTCCGCCTACACGCAGAGAAGCGGGGCAATTGGGCAGGAACGAGACGAATATGTGGCCACCTTGTCGGTCGATCGGCCTGCATGGGGCGAGGTCAATCTTGCCTCCCTAGCGGAGATTGAGCCTCAAAATCTGCTCCGGCATCTCGGGGCAAAAATAGAAACCAACAGCAGAGGAATACTGCTGGTCCAGACGCCTCTGACATGATCAAATATATGCAGGGCATACCCGGCTATCGGGTTCACAGATAAAGAGGAAATTTCTGATCCATGACGATCATGGTCGACGACACGCGCGTCGTGACGCTTGAAAGCGGCACTCTCACTCTCAAAATTCAGAACGACGCTTCGATCGACGAATTGTGCGGCTTTGCAGCTCGCGCCAATCCTAAGCGTGGGTTCCTGATCGTCTCGAAGGTTCTCGGACGCCACCTGCCGGCGGCTCCGGCCGCCATGCGCGGTTCCATGGATCAGCTGGGGGCTATGCTGCCCGCCGACTTACCCCAGCCGGTCGCCTTCCTCGGCATGGCAGAGACGGCGACAGCTCTTGGGCAAGGCGTGTTTGCCGCCTATCGGCGCAACAATCCTGATGTCTCTGCTCTCTACCTGCAGACCTCCCGCCAGCGCGTCGACGGATCAACGATCATCGCAACCTTTGAAGAGGGGCACAGCCATGCAACCTCGCATCTCGTCCAGATCGCGGATGAGCAGCTGATCGCGCTCGCGCGTTCCGCCCGAACCCTCGTCATCATCGATGACGAATGCAGCACGGGCCACACCTTCATCGGCGGCGCGGAAGCAATGATGGCGGCCTTGCCGAACCTTGAGCGCATCGAAACCTGCTGTCTCACCGACTGGAGCGGCCAGGCCTATTGCACGGCCATGCCGCTTCCCACCACCGGGCACGCGATCCTGCGGGGCGCGATGAACTGGGAGAAGAACCCGGACCAGGTGCCGCCCCAGTTGGCCAGCACAAGCAATGGTGTGGGCACGGCGCCGGCCACTGGCATGGGCAGCCGTTCGGGTCTTCTCGAACCGGAGTGCGCCTTCCGAGCGCCGGTGGAACCCAAGGCCGGAGAGCGCATCCTTGTGCTTGGCGACGGCGAACACAGCTATGAAGCCTTGCTCATCGCCGAGGAAATCGAAGCCAAGGGCGGGATCGCCGCCGTCCAATGCATCACCCGGACGCCCGCGCTGCTGGGCCATGCCATGGAAACCGTATCGCATTTCGACGATGCTTACGGCAGCGGCGCCCCCTGCCACCTTTATAACATCCTGGGCCATCAGCCCGACCGCATCATCATCACTGCGGAGATTGCGGGTGAACAGATCCGCCAGGCGAAGGCGGCCGTCGCCGCTCTTGGCAAGGACATACCGATTGAGATGGTCCTTTGCGCATATCACTCTGCGGAGGAAAAATAAGAATGACCGCGCCTGTTGTGTTCACCGATCTGGATGACACCCTGTTCCAAACTGCCCGGAAGTGCCCTGACAAGACGGCGGATGGCCTCCGCCTGATGAGCACGCTCGTCGATGGTTCGCCGTCGGGCTATGCCACTAAGCGCCAGGAAAACCTGCTCGGCTGGTTTCGCGCCGGCAAGGTCATCCCCGTGACCGCCCGCAGCACCGAAGTGATGGCCCGGGTCGATATTGAGCAGGCGCCAGCGATCTGCTCCAACGGTGGCTGCATCACCCTTGAAGGGGGGTCGGTCGACGAAGAGTGGCACAGCCACCTCATCGCCTCGGCCGCCAAAGAGCCCAGCATCCATGAGATATACGGGGAGATGACCCGACCGCTTGAAGCAGAGCAGTTCCGTCACTGGGTCGTCTCCGAGCACGGCCTGCCACTCTACATCGTCATCAAGAGCAACATCGATGATGGCGAAGTCCTGGATGAGCTGACTGAGGTTCATGCCGAGATTACGCCGTTCGGCTGGCGTCGCCACAAGAACGGCAACAATCTCGCCTACATGCCCTCGTGGCTGAACAAGCGGCACGCGGTCACCTACCTCATCGAGAAAGTCCGCTCCATCGCGCCCGACGCCCCGATCATCGGCGTCGGCGACAGCACCTCGGACGTCGGCTTCATGGACCTGTGTGACTTTGCCATGGCCCCCACCAATTCTCAGTTCTGGAACGCTGTGCGCAGCGGCAATGATTGGACCCGCTAATGAGCACGATCCTCGCTGAAAAACCCGCCCTGTTCTCCGGCTCTTACGATCCGTCTGACGTCCAGATCCTGCTTAAGCCGGCCGCAATCCAGCATGTCGATGTCGAGGAGAAGGAGCGCCTGATCCAGTCGGGCACGCGCCACTATTCTGAAAT
This sequence comes from Pseudorhizobium sp., assembly GCA_035998065.1. Classification (GTDB taxonomy): domain Bacteria; phylum Pseudomonadota; class Alphaproteobacteria; order Rhizobiales; family Rhizobiaceae; genus Neorhizobium. The sequence goes on along the minus strand of DASYHX010000122.1, from coordinate 2,523 downwards.
GCTGTCACCCGAAAAGGTGCCGGACGAGCGCTATATGACGCTCTATGCCGACGCGCTTCGCCGTAATGGCGGGTCGCTGCGGGCACATATCGAGTTCCTCGCGCGCAAGATCGCGGCGCGCCCGGAAACCGCCAAGGAATGTGTCGTCATTTCTCTGGCGCGGGCAGGGACGCCCATCGGCGTCCTTTTGAAGCGCGCTCTGGTCCGTATCGGCATTGATGCCCATCATTATTCGATCAGCATCATTCGCGGTCGCGGCATCGACCTCAATGCCCTTCGCTACATCAAGGCTCGTCACGGTACGGAAACCTCGATCTTCCTCGACGGATGGACCGGCAAGGGCGCGATCAAGGGTGAGCTCGAGCGCTCGCTCGCTGAGGAATCGCTCGGCTTCTCGCCCTATCTTGCAGTCATCGCCGATCCCGCCGGCTGCGCGGATCTGGCTGCCACGACCGAAGATTATGTCATTCCGAGCGGCCTGCTGAACGGCATCGTCTCGGGTCTCATCAGCCGTTCTGTCCTGACCGATGACTTCGTGGGTCCAGACGATTTCCACGCCTGCCTTTTCCAGGAAGAGCACGCGCCATTCGACATCAGCCGTGATTTCATCACTGCCATCGAAAATGCGCCCATGCCGAAGGCAATTTGGAATCCATGGTCGCTGAATGAAGCGAAAGCAGCACGCGACGGACGCGAAGCCCTGCTCCGCAAGTTCACCGTGGAAGGTGAGATCAGCGACGTAAACCGGATCAAGCCGGGCATCGCCGAAGCAACCCGGGCGATCCTGCGCCGAGTTCCTGATCGGGTCTGCGTCCGCGATCTCAATGACCCTGAAGTCCAGCATATCAGGCATTTGGCAGAAGCTGTCGGCCTGGTGGTCGAAGAAATGGACCTGAAAAACTACCGCGCCGTGACGATCATCAAGCGCCTGCAGGGGGAACAGGAATGAAAGCAATTGAGTTGGGGGCAACCCTGTACGTCCCTGCGATCAAGGACAATCTCCTCGACACTGCCTACGGAGCCAACCCTTCGGTTCGTTCCATTGTCATCTGCCTTGAGGACGCCATTCGCGAGGATCAGGTTGAGCAAGCTGAAGCGCGCTTTGCCGAAGCGCTGACCCAATTTGCTGCGCGCGAAACGCCTGTTCTGGTGTTCGCGCGTCCGCGCAATATCGAGATGCTGGTCCGCTTGCTGCGCCTTCCGGGCATTGAAGCAATCCAGGGATTTGTCCTCCCGAAGATCACGACTCAGAACCTGCCCCAATGGCTTTCCGTGCTCGTCCACGGAAACCATGCCTTCATGCCTACGATCGAGGGCGAGGAAGCCTTTGACCGGACGGCGCTCAGCCGTCTGCGGGACCAGCTGCTGCCCTATGCCGACCGTGTCACCGCTATTCGCATTGGCGGCAATGATATCCTCAACGTCCTAGGCGTTCGTCGCTCCAATACGAGGACCGCCTATGATGGTCCGCTTGGGCCGGTCATCCGCGACATTGCTGGAACCTTCCTGCCCTACGGCTTCAGCGTCGCAGCGCCCGTTTTCGAGCATTTCTCCTCAACCGATTTGCTCCGCGCTGAGGTTGAACAGGACATCGAACATGGCTTGCTGACCAAGACAGCGGTTCATCCTTTGCAGATGGAAACCATCCAGAGCCTGTACCGTCCAAGCGGCGCAGAAATGGCCGAAGCTCGGGCGATCCTCGAAAAGGACGCCCCGGCGGTTTTCGGCGCCCATGGCAGCATGTGCGAGCCTGCCACGCACTCACGATGGGCCGGCACGATCATTCAGCGGGCACAAATCTATGGCACCGCGACACCGGTCACAGAGGCGCAAAGCAGAGTCGCATAGGCTGGAGCACGCGCAAGAAATCGCCTAGTTACTGAATGCAGAACGAATTTTGGGGGTAACCATGAACGATCTTGTCCTTAAAGCGCCGGAACCCGTAGCCGCTATCCCATCGGAAAAGGCTGCTGGCCTTGTGCCGATTGATTCCGACGTTAAGAGCAAGCTCGACGTCAAGGTGGACCAATATGTCGGGGAACTGGTATCGCTCGACGCCAACAGCCCGGACTTCGGCAACAAGGTCAACCAGCTAGCCAACATCGGCCAGAAGGAGATCGTTGCCCTCACGAGCCAGAGCAACCGCTTTCTCGATCGCCCAACCAAGGCGATGGACGGTGAGGGTGACGTCGGCAGCTCCCTGATCGAATTGCGCAATGTCATCGAAGGGCTCGATCCGTCGCGCGATGGCGGCCTGCTCCAGCCACGCAAGCTGTTCGGCATTATCCCCTTTGGCAGCAAGCTGAAGGCCTATTTCGACAAATATGCGTCTGCTCAAAGCCACATCAACGGCATTCTCACGGCTTTGACCCGAGGCAAGGATGGCTTGCTTCAGGACAACATCGCCATCGAAGCTGAGCGTCGCAAAATGTGGGAAATGATGGGGAAACTGGAGCAGATGATCCATATCTCCAAGACCCTCGACACCCGCCTCGAGGACAAGGCGGCAGAACTGGACGCGGT
>DASYHX010000098.1:0-12095 GCA_035998065.1 Pseudorhizobium sp. | reverse complement strand
GCCGATCTTACAGGCGATGTAGAAGCCTATGCCGATCGGCGGCGTCATCAACCCGATATTCATGGCTGTAACGACCACCATCGAGTAGTGCACGTCGTTGATCCCTAGAGAGCGCGCGACGGGAAACATGATGGGGGCCATAAGGACGATGGCGGGCAAACCTTCCAGTACGCAGCCAAGCACGAGAAAAATCAGAACGGTCACGCCCATGAACGTCAGCCAGCCGCCCGGGAGCGCCTGGACACCTGCGACCAATTGCGCAGCAAATCCGGTCTGAGTGAGCGCCCACGCCATGGCCGAAGCAGCGCCAAGGATCATCAGGATCGCGCCAGATAAAGCTGCGGTCTCCACAAGCATTGCATAAAGCCGGCTGCGGCTGATCCCTCCGTATAAGACAGCACCGATGACCAATGCGTAGAGGACAGCGATCGTCGAAACTTCCGTCGCGGTTGCGACGCCTTCGCCGACAGCGGCTCGAATGAGAAACGGCAGCACAAGCGCAGGTGCAGCAACCAGCAAGGTCGCCTTGATGATCGAAAATGGCGCGCGCCGGACGCCGTCCGACACCTCATGGCGGGCCTTCCAGCGTGCCAGTATCGCCAGGACCAAAAGCAGCACCATCGCGATTGCGAAGCCAGCGGTAAACAGGCCGGCGATCGAGACGCCAGCCGCCGAACCGAGGACGATCAGGACAATCGACGGCGGCACAGTCTCGGCCATGGCCGCACCGGTCGCGAGCAGAGCAATCATCTCCGGGGGCTTGTGGCCGCGCCGCTTCATTTCCGGGAACAAGGCCGGAGCGACGGTCGCCATATCCGAGACCTTCGAGCCGGATATACCCGACACGAGAAATAGCGAGCCCAGCAGAACGTAGGACATTCCTGCGAGCACGTGTCCTAGGAGGGAGGCGAGAAAATCGACGATTGCCCGTCCCATGCCGGTGGCGTCCAGAATGCAACCAAGCAGGACGAAGATCGGCACCGACAAGAGGACAATGCTCGACATGCCTTCGTCGATACGGCCAATCATGACAAAGATCGGCACGGATGTACTGAACGTCAGGAAGGCGAGCGTCCCGAGGCCAAAGCAGAAAGCAATAGGGACTCCAGCAACAAGGAAGAGGGCAACGAAACCAACGAGGAAGATCGGGATGTTCCAGTTGCCTATCATCTTAAAGCCGGGCGTCAGCCACCAGAGAACAGCTGTCGCGCCGGCAACCACCATCACACAGGCCAGTACCGTCATGGGGTTTGCCCCGCGAAGGGCACGGTATAGTGACAAGGCCAGCATCAAGGCGATCCCGACCGGGAGCGCTGATGCTCGCCAGCTCATCGGAATGTTGAGCGCTGCAGAGGTGATGAACACCTCCTCCATTGCATATTCCACAGCGGGACGCAGCATCACCGCCAGAAACAGGGCCACCAGCAACAAAGCGGCAGTGTCTGTCTGCTGGCGCAGACGTTCAGGAAGAAAGTTCACAAACAACGTCAGCCGCAGGTGCTCGTTGCGATCAATGGCAAGAGCCGAGCCGAGCATGGCCAACCAGAGAAAGGACAGCGAAGCAACCTCGTCCACCCAAATGATGGGAAGCGAAAAGAGATAGCGAGACACCACGCCGGTAAAGAGCAGTGCGATGATCACCACGAGCAGCAAAGCAGCCACGGCTTCGACCGGCCGCATCCAGCGCGATGACGACCGAGGCGGGTCTAATGATTCCAGTGCCGCGAGCGAAAAGTCGCCGACATCGTCTGCTGCTGTCTTCTCAGCCACTCCCAAGCATGCACCTCCTCTTTTGCACGCGGCGCGGGACAAGCAAACATCGGTGAAGTCGGGCGCTCCTCAACACCCGCGGCTTGTACAACCGGCTCCTCCGATGGTTCCTCCTGCTGGTCGATCCACGATATGGATCGACGCTTTTCCCTCTATCTTACGAGTTTGGCGAGGATGGAGCGGGGTGGCAAGAGAATAATGATCATCAGGTCACATGTTCAGTGTCTATCGCTCCATGTTGTGGAACGCCTTGATGGATCGCCCTACCAATCAAGACGGAAGGCTTCCGGCAACGGTGACATGCATGCCCCCGTCGATGGGCAGTTCAACCCCGTTGATGAACTTCGCTTCATCCGACGCCAGAAAGACAGACGCCCAGGCGACATCCCAGCCATCCCCTTGCCGCTTCATCGGTGACAACGCATCCCGCTTTGCCTTCATCTCCGCGGGCGAGCCATAGTACCCACTGATCTGTTTTTGAACGTGCGGCGTGTCCATCAGCCCGGGCAAGATACTATTGGCGCGGATACCTTTGCCGGCAAACTCGATAGCAATTGCTCGTGTAAAGTGTGTAAGTGCCGCTTTTGACGCGTAATAGGAAACATAGGGATAGCCGGTCCACCTGATGGCGGCGAGGGAGGAGATATTGATGATTGCTCCCTTTCGCTGTTTTTCCATAACGGGAAGAACCGTCTTGCATGTGAGGAAGGCACTGGTCAGGTTCACGTCCATGACCTGCTTGAAACTATCCTCCGTTGCGTCGGCGGCGCCTCCTGGAAGATTGATTCCAACATTGTTGTGGAGCACGTCGATCCGGTGAAAATCCTCCAGAGTCCGATCAACAACTGCGGTGATCTCTGCCGCCTTGGTCACGTCTGCGGCAAGAGCAAGTCCTTTACCGCCTTCGGCAAGAATGATCGCTAGCGTAGCTTGCGCGGCGTCAAGGTTGACGTCGACACAAACAACGGTTGCCCCTTCCCTGGCATAGGCAACCGCCGTTGCATTCCCATTTCCCCATCCAGGGCCCACCGATCCGGCACCGAAAACCAGGGCGATCTTGTCCTTCATTCGCAACATGAGCAGTCCTCCCGAAGCCCATGTTACTGGTGGCCTTGCTATACGTCCACAAGGCCATGCCTAGCTATTGGGGGGCCCGCCCCCACCCCTTGATGCTTGCGAGGTGAGCCCAGAAATTCACCCGCTGGATGCGGGAGCGTGCTCCCGGGTGGCTCAGGCGCAAAAGGATGCGTCTTTAATTCACTTGATGCGAGCGTTCGCAAAGACTAGTTCTCTTTGAGATCTAAAGAGCCAACGAGGATGATCATGGCAACTGGTACCGTCAAATTTTTCGCTCAGGACAAGGGTTTCGGCTTCATCACGCCGGATAACGGGGGACCTGACGTGTTCGTCCACATCTCCGCCATCGCATCCGGCGGCTCTCTGCAAGATGGACAGAAAGTCAGCTACGACGTCGGGCAGGATCGCAAGACCGGAAAGTCAAAAGCCGAAAACGTGACGCTTATCTAAGCCAAAAGTTGCCCGTGCAGCGAGGGGTATGACCTTCCAAGACGCTTTCGGTAGTCTGCTTCACCTTGAAGCTTGGCCGTTCTTCGCCCCGATGCCTTGAGTGTCCTCTGTGATAGACGCCCGTACAGTGAATTGCGCGGGCGTCCATTGCCCGACCTACGGAAGCGATCCATCAGCTGCAAAGTCGCCCATCCCCAGTAGGATGGGCGACGCAACGGCTTGCTTATAAATGGCGGGCAATGATCATTCGTTGAATGTCGCTGGTTCCCTCATAGATCTGGCATACACGGACATCTCGATAGATGCGTTCCACGGGGTAATCCGACATGTAGCCGTAACCGCCATGGATCTGGATGGCATCGGAGCATACGCGCTCTGCCATTTCAGAAGCAAAGAGCTTTGCCATGGACGCTTGCGTCAGGCATGGCATCTTGGCCTCACGAAGTGAGGCAGCGTGCCAAACGAGTTGCCGCGCCGCTTCTATTTGCGTCGCCATGTCGGCAAGGCGAAAAGCCAATGCCTGGTGATCGAGAAGAGTCTTGCCGAACGCCTTTCGCTCGCGTGCATAATCATGGGCCGCTTCGAACGCTGCCTGCGCCATTCCAACGGCTTGTGCCGCGATGCCAATCCGGCCGCCCTCCAGATTGGCAAGTGCAATTCGATACCCTTCGCCTTCTTCGCCCAGCCTGAGGTTCGCAGATATCCGCATTCCATTGAAGGCGACCTGGCAGGTGTCCGAGGCATGAAGCCCCAGCTTTTCCTCCACCCTGACAATTTCATAACCCGGAGTATCCGTCGGAACGATGAAGGCGGTAATGCCCTTCTTGCCGGCATCAGGGTCGGTCACGGCGAAGACGATGATCACCTGTCCGTTTTTGCCTGAGGTGATAAATTGCTTGGAGCCGTCAATAACGTAGTCGGCGCCATCGCGGCGCGCACGCGTTTTCAAGTTGGAGGCATCGGAGCCGGCTTGTGGCTCCGTTAGAGCAAACCCGGCGATCCATTCGCCGGAGGCAAGCCGCGGCAGGAATTGCTGTTTTTGCTCCTGATTGCCGAATTTCAAAATCGGCACACAGCCCACGGAACTATGGACGCTCATGATTGTCGAACAAGCGCCATCAGCGGCGGCAATCTCCTCAATGGCGGCCGCGTAAACAACGACACCGACATCCGACCCTCCGTATTCCTCCGGCACGAGCATGCCAAGCAAACCGAGCGTGCCCATTTCCGTCAGTTCCTCTCGTGGAAATCGGTGCTCCCTGTCCCTCGCTTTCGCGCCGGGGGCCAATCGTTCACGGGCGAAGCTGCGGGCCATGTCGCGCATCTGCTGTTGGAGTTCAGACAGGATCACTTGCGTCCCCCCTTGATTGGATCGGGCTGAAGTGTCGACGCGGGGCTACACCGGCGACCACCACCCCTTCAGCATCGCCCGCCCGTCGTGCAGCAACATCACCAGAAGCCGCAGTTCGCGAACACGGCGGCGCATCGTGGTCCAGCAACCGCTCACTTCCTTCAAACCAGAAGCTGTTCAGGCCAAGCAGATTGGTGAGATTTACGATGTTTGCTTCTTGTAAGCGATGATGAAACTGATCCACTATTGCGGCCAGTTTTGCCATAGGAAAGCTAACCATGTCAGAGCTCGGACGGCTGATGATTGCGCCAAGCTTCGCGAACGAGGCCCTGGAATGCCTGCGCCGCAGCGGGCGCGCGACCGAACCCCTGCTCGCACGCCTTGGCCTCCCCTCTGTGGTCGACCAACCGGTGTCAGCTCAGACTTTCGGACAGTTGTGGCTGGAAATTGCTGCCGAACTGGAAGATGAGTGCTTTGGTCTCGGGGCACGCCCCATGCCACCGGGAAGCTTTACGTTGTTGTGCCATTGCGTTTTGCATGCCGGGACGCTTGAGCAAGCCCTTCGCCGTGCCCTGCGCTTTCTCAACCTCGTCCTCGGTGAGCCGACAGGGCGGCTGGTTGTCCGTGGCGCGCTTGCAGAGATCGAGCTTTGCGAAAATGGAGAACCGCCTTCCGCATTTGCCTATCGCAGCTACTGGATCATCCTCCATGGATTGGCCTGTTGGCTTGCAGGTCGCCGCATACCTATTCTCCTCGTGGATCTAAGGTGTGCCGAGCCAAGTGGAAGCGAGGACCATCGGCTCTTCTTCGGTGCGCCGATACGGTTTTCCCAGCCCGTAAGCCGCCTCGGTTTCCATAGTTCGATGCTTTCCCTGCCTGTATCGCGCAACGAGCAGGCTTTAAGGCAGTTTTTGCGCGCAGCGCCCGCCAACATTCTCCTGCGTTACCGGTACGACGCCGGTACCGTCGCGACAGTCAGACGCCGCTTGATCCAGAAACAACCGGCGAACTGGACGAATTTTGCCGCTCTGGCCGCAGATATGCGCACGTCAGCCTCAACGCTTCGGCATCGACTGCATGACGAAGGGCAAAGCTATGCTGCCATCAAGGATGACATCCGCCGGGATCTTGCGCGGACGCTGCTGATGAACACACGAAAGACCGTCAGCGAAATTTCTGTTGAACTAGGGTACTCGGAACCTAGCGCCTTTTACCGAGCGTTCAAAAAGTGGAGCGGAGTGAGCCCTGAAGCGTTTCGGAAGGGTCATGTACCTGCATAGGCCCTATTTCATGCCATGCGCCGTACAGCTGCCGGCTATGGCAAAACTGGCTGAAAAAGTTTCGGCACTTTTGTCATGGCTTGCCATTCAACGCGCGCATACCATTCCGGTGGATTGACCCGCTCCTGAGGAGAGAAGCGGGCTCGACAGGAGGAAGAGATGGTGGAAGCCGCTCGTTTGAGTCTGCACGTCCCCGAACCGGCGGTGCGGCCGGGTGACCAGCCCGACTTCTCCAATGTCAGGATCGCAAAAGCGGGCACCGTACCACGCCCCGAGGTCGATGCGGCGGCGGAAGACATCCGCGACCTCGCTTATTCCATTATCCGCGTACTGAACCGCGAGGGGGAGGCCGTCGGTCCATGGGCCGGATTGCTAACGGACGATGAGCTACTGGCCGGCTTGCGCAACATGATGAGGCTTCGTGCTTTCGATGCAAGAATGCTGATGGCGCAGCGGCAGGGCAAGACGTCCTTCTACATGCAGCATCTGGGTGAGGAAGCCGTCAGCTGCGCCTTCCGCAAGGCGCTGAAAAAGGGAGACATGAACTTCCCCACCTATCGACAGGCAGGGCTTCTCATCGCCGATGACTACCCGATGGTCGAGATGATGAACCAGATCTATTCCAACGAGGCCGACCCGCTTCGTGGTCGCCAGTTGCCGATCATGTATTCCTCCAAGGAGCGTGGCTTTTTTACGATTTCAGGCAACCTCGCCACGCAGTATGTGCAGGCGGTCGGCTGGGCAATGGCATCGGCCATCAGGAACGACAGCCGCATTGCCGCAGCCTGGATCGGTGATGGTTCAACGGCGGAATCGGATTTTCATTCCGCCCTCGTCTTCGCATCGACATACCGCGCGCCTGTTGTTCTCAATGTCGTCAACAACCAGTGGGCCATCTCCACTTTCCAGGGAATAGCACGTGGCGGCTCTGGCACCTTTGCCGCCCGCGGTCTCGGCTTTGGCATCCCGGCGCTTAGGGTGGATGGAAACGACTATCTGGCGGTTCATGCAGTTGGCTGCTGGGCAGCCGAACGGGCGCGGCGCAATCTTGGGCCGACACTGATCGAATATGTCACCTATCGGGTTGGCGCGCATTCCACCTCCGATGATCCGAGTGCCTACCGACCGAAGACGGAGTCGGAAGCATGGCCGCTCGGTGACCCTGTGTTGAGGCTCAAGAAGCACCTGATCCTGCGTGGCGCGTGGTCGAAGGAGCGTCATGCGCAGGCCGAAGCCGAGATCTTGGACGAAGTCATAACAGCGCAGCGCAGCGCCGAGGAGAACGGGACCTTGCATGCGGGTGGGAGGCCTTCCGTGAGGGATATCTTCGAAGGCGTCTACGCCGAGATGCCTTCGCACCTGCGTCGCCAGCGGCAACAGGCAGGTTACTGACATGGCACGGATGACAATGATCGACGGGGTGCGCAGCGCGATGGACATCGCGATGGGGCGCGACGACGATGTTGTCGTTTTTGGCGAAGATGTCGGCTATTTCGGCGGGGTCTTCCGCTGTACGCAAGGGCTGCAGGCCAAATACGGGAAGACGCGCTGTTTTGATTCTCCCATCAATGAATCGGGTATCGTCGGGGCGGCGATCGGCATGGCGGCCTACGGCCTGAAGCCCTGTGTCGAGATCCAGTTTGCCGACTACATGTACCCCGCTTATGACCAGTTGACCCAGGAGGCGGCGCGTATTCGCTACCGCTCAAATGGCGACTTTACCTGCCCCATCGTCGTACGGATGCCCACCGGCGGCGGCATATTCGGCGGGCAGACGCACAGCCAAAGTCCTGAGGCGCTCTTCACCCACGTCTGCGGCCTCAAGGTCATAGTACCCTCCAATCCCTATGATGCCAAAGGCCTGCTCATTGCTGCGATCGAGGATCCGGATCCCGTGATCTTCCTCGAGCCGAAGCGGCTCTACAACGGGCCGTTCGATGGACACCATGAGCGGCCTGTGACACCTTGGTCGAAACACGACCTCGGTGATGTGCCGGAGGGTCATTACGCGATCCCGATCGGCAAGGCAGATGTGCGCCGGGAAGGCTCCGCGGTAACAGTGATCGCCTATGGCACAATGGTGCATGTAGCACTTGCCGCAGTTGCCGACACGGGCATAGACGCCGAAGTCATCGATCTGAGAAGCCTCATGCCGCTCGATCTGGATGCAATCGTGAACTCCGTGAGGAAGACCGGTCGCTGCGTCGTCGTGCACGAGGCAACGCTGACCTCCGGCTTCGGCAGTGAGATCGTGGCGCTGGTACAGGAGCACTGTTTCTACCACCTGGAAGCACCCATCATGCGTGTTGCCGGTTGGGACACGCCCTATCCCCATGCCCAGGAATGGGAGTACTTCCCAGGTCCCGCCCGGGTTGGCCGCGCGCTTATCGACGTCACGGAGGCCTGAGTCTATGGGCGAGTTCACGATCAAGATGCCCGATGTGGGAGAGGGCGTGGCCGAGGCCGAGCTCGTTGAATGGCATGTGAAGATCGGCGATCCGGTCCGTGAAGACATGGTGGTCGCCGCCGTGATGACGGACAAGGCGACTGTGGAAATCCCCTCGCCCGTCAGCGGCACCGTCGTCTGGCTTGGCGGCGAGGTTGGTGACACAATTGCGGTAAAGGCGCCGCTGATCAGGTTGGAAGAGAATGCGCGCGGCGAGGAGCCCTCGGCGCCGACTGCGATGGCTCCGAAAGAGCCGGAACAAGTAACGCCCGCCGAACCAGGTCCTGTACCAGCCTCTCCTCCACCACCCGCAGCCCCAGTCCGGCCGGACGTCTCACCTGATCCAACGGAAAAGCCGCTCGCTGCTCCGTCTGTTAGGCTCTTCGCGCGCGACTATGGTGTAGACCTTCGGCAGGTCCGGGGCACGGGTCCCGCGGGACGCATTCAACGCGAAGACGTGGAGCAGTTTCTATCGCAGGGGCCGGAGGCGCCCGTGGCCCAACAAGGTCTCGCCAGGAGAACTTCCAAGGCTGAGGTCAAGCTGACGGGGCTTCGCCGCCGCATTGCCGAGAAGATGACGCTTTCGACCTCTCGTATCCCCCACATCACCTATGTGGAAGAGGTCGATGTGACGGCGCTCGAGGAGTTGCGTTCGACGATGAACGGCGAGCGCAAGCTTGACCAGCCCAAGCTCACCCTCCTCCCCTTCCTGATGCGGGCACTGGTCAGAGCCGTCACCGAACAGCCGGAGATCAACGCCACCTTCGACGACGATGCTGGCGTTGTGACCCGCTTTGGCGCAGTCCATATAGGGATCGCAACGCAGACGGCATCCGGACTCGCAGTCCCCGTGGTCAAGCATGCGGAAGCCCGCGGCATCTGGGACTGCGCTTCGGAGATCAACCGGTTGGCGGAGGCGGCACGGTCAGGGACTGCCACCCGTGAGGATCTCACCGGCTCCACCATCACCATCAGTTCCCTTGGCGCCCTGGGAGGCATTGTATCCACGCCTGTCATCAACCATCCGGAGGTCGCGATCGTTGGCGTCAACAAGATCGCCGCTCGCCCGATATGGGACGGGGCGCAGTTCGTGCCTCGCAAGATGATGAACCTTTCCTCCAGCTTCGACCATCGCATCATCGACGGCTGGAACGCGGCCACCTTCGTTCAGCGGCTGCGCACGCTGATGGAAACGCCGGCGCTGATCTTTATCGAGGGCTGAGCCAATGAAAGAGATCTCCTGCAAGCTGCTCGTGATCGGCGCCGGGCCCGGCGGCTATGTGTGTGCGATCCGCGCCGGCCAGCTCGGCATTGATACCGTTATCGTCGAGGAGATGAAACCTGGCGGCACGTGCCTCACCGTCGGCTGCATCCCGTCGAAGGCGTTGATCCACGCGGCTGAGAAGTTTGACATCGTACGACGCACGGCGACCGGCACCGACCCGCTGGGCATCGCTGCCGGTAGCGTCAGGATCGACCTCACGAGAACCATTGCGTGGAAGGACGTTATCGTTGGGCGCCTAACCAGCGGTGTTTCAGGCCTGCTGCAGAAGGCGCGGGTCAAGATCGTCCATGGCCGCGCCCGCTTCCGCGACGGGAAGACGGTGGAGGTCGAGACGGAAACGGGACAGCAGATTATCCGCGCCGAGACTGTGGTGATTGCTACGGGATCCGATCCGGTGGAGCTTGCCTCGCTGCCGTTCGGCGGCCGCGTCATCTCCTCCACAGAGGCGCTGTCGTTGACGGAACTGCCTGACAAGCTCGTCGTGGTCGGCGGCGGTTACATTGGTCTCGAACTGGGCACCGCCTTCGCGAAGCTTGGTTCAAATGTGACGGTGGTTGAAGCGACCGGACAGCTCCTGCCCCTCTACGACCTGGACCTGGTCAAGCCTGTGATGCGCAGGCTGGGGGAACTGGGGATCAACATCCTGACCAACAAAAATGCCCGGCGGCTGTCCGATCGCGAGGACGCACTATTGGTGGAAGGTCCGAATGGTCGTCAGGAGATACCGGCTGACAAGATACTGGTCGCGATCGGCCGACGTCCCCGCACTACGGGATCCGGGCTGGAGGAGCTCGATCTCGATCGTGCCGGGCCTTTTCTGCGGATCGACGATCGTTGCCGCACGTCCATGCGCGGCATCTATGCGATGGGCGATGTTACCGGCGAACCCATGTTGGCGCACCGCGCCATCGCGCAAGGAGAAATGGTGGCGGAGATCATCAGCGGGCGAAAGCGCGCCTGGGACAAGCGCTGCATCCCGGCCATCTGCTTTACCGATCCCGAGATCGTCAGTGCCGGCGTTTCGCCCGACGAAGCTCGGAGCCTTGGCTATGAGGTAAAGTCCGCGCAGTTCCCCTTCACGGCCAATGGGAGAGCCATGACGATGCAGAACGAAGCAGGCTTCGTGCGCGTGTTGGCGCGTGCCGACAACAATGTTGTCGTTGGCATCCAGGCCGTCGGAGCGGGTGTGTCGGAGCTATCTGCTGCATTCTCGATCGCCATCGAGATGGGAGCCCGGCTCGAAGATATCACGGGGACGATCCACGCACACCCGACCCGTGGTGAAGCCCTTCAGGAAGCGGCACTGAAAGCCTTGGGACACCCCTTGCATATATGATGGCCACCAAAGCTCTTCTGGGAGGATGGGCGATTGATCGAACTAGACTTCGGACTGAGCGAAATCGCCTCGTCGATCCGTGACGCCACGCAACGGTTCTCGCGCGAACGCATCGCGCCCATCGCAGCGGAGATCGACGCCAATGATCGTTTCCCGATCGAGCTCTGGCCAGAAATGGGCACGCTCGGCCTCCACGGAATCACTGTGGCGGAAGACGATGGCGGCCTGGGCTTGGGCTATCTGGAGCATGTCATCGCATCCGAGGAAATAAGCCGCGCATCCGCCTCCGTTGGCCTTTCCTATGGTGCCCATTCGAACCTCTGCATCAACCAGATTGCCCGGTGGGGCTCAGCGGAGCAGAAGGTACGATACCTGCCCGGGCTGATTTCTGGCGAACATGTAGGGAGCCTTGCCATGTCCGAGGCGGGCGCTGGTTCCGACGTGGTATCCATGCGGTTGCGGGCCAATAAGGTGAAGGGCGGCTATCGACTGAACGGCACCAAGTTCTGGATCACCAACGCACCTTACGCGCAAACGCTAGTCATTTATGCCAAGACCGCACCCGAGGCAGGACGGAAGGGAATTACCGCCTTCCTCGTTGAGAAGGATTTCCCGGGGTTCGCCATAGGCCAGAAGATTGACAAGGTCGGCATGCGCGGCTCACCAACAGCCGAGCTCGTGTTTGAAGACTGCTTCGTGCCGGACGAGAATGTCTTGGGTCCGCCGAACGGCGGAGTGAAGGTGCTCATGTCCGGGCTGGACTACGAGCGTATCGTGCTGTCCGGCGTACAGCTTGGCATCATGCAGGCCTGCCTGGATGTCGTGCTGCCCTACGTCCGAGAGCGGAAGCAGTTTGGCGTCTCGATCGGCAGCTTCCAACTCATGCAGGCCAAGATCGCGGACATGGTTGTTTCGCTCAATTCCGCCCGGGCCTACGTCTATGCCGTTGCGCGTGCCTGCGATGCCGGCAGGACGACGCGGCAAGATGCAGCAGGCGCGATCCTTTATGCCTCCGAAAATGCCGTAAGGGTTGCCGAACAGGCCGTCCAGGCGTTAGGCGGCGCAGGCTATACCAAGGACTGGCCCGTGGAGCGCTACTG